>JACAEG010000219.1 GCA_013388965.1 Pseudorhodoplanes sp.
GCGGGCCCCGACGGTGACCTGGCGCGCTCATCAATCCAACGGAGACTTTCCAAATGGCCGCCAAGGACGTGAAATTTGCCAGTGACGCGCGCGACCGCATGCTGCGCGGCGTCGATATCCTCGCCAATGCCGTGAAGGTCACGCTTGGGCCCAAGGGCCGCAATGTCGTGCTCGACAAGAGCTTCGGTGCGCCGCGCATCACCAAGGACGGCGTGACGGTGGCGAAAGAAATCGAGCTCGAGGACAAGTTCGAGAACATGGGCGCGCAGATGGTGCGCGAAGTCGCCCAGAAGACCAATGACCTCGCCGGCGACGGAACGACGACGGCGACGGTGCTCGCCCAGGCCATTGTGCGCGAAGGCGCCAAGTCGGTCGCCGCGGGCATGAACCCTATGGACCTCAAGCGCGGCGTCGATCTCGCCGTCGCCGCAGTCGTCAAGGACATCACCAAGCGTGCCAAGCCGGTCGCCTCATCGGCGGAAGTCGCCCAGGTCGGCACGATCTCCGCCAACGGCGACAACACCATCGGCAAGATGATCGCGCAGGCGATGCAGAAGGTCGGCAACGAGGGCGTCATCACGGTCGAGGAAGCCAAGGCGCTCGAGACCGATGTCGAGATCGTCGAAGGCATGCAGTTCGACCGCGGCTATCTTTCGCCCTATTTCATCACCAATGCCGAGAAGATGGTCGCGGATCTCGAGGATGCCTACATTCTTCTTCACGAGAAGAAGCTTTCCTCGCTGCAGGCGATGCTGCCGGTGCTGGAAGCCGTCGTGCAGACCGGCAAGCCGCTCGTCATCGTCGCCGAGGACATCGAGGGCGAAGCGCTTGCGACGCTGGTCGTCAACAAGCTGCGCGGCGGCCTGAAGGTCGCGGCCGTGAAGGCGCCCGGCTTCGGTGACAGAAGGAAGGCCATGCTCGAGGACATCGCGATCCTCACCGGCGGGCAGCTCATCTCCGAAGACCTCGGCATCAAGCTCGAAAACGTCACGCTCGCCATGCTCGGCCGCGCCAAGAAGGTGGTGATCGAGAAGGAAAAGACCACGATCGTGAAGGGCGCCGGCAAGAAGGCCGAGATCGAGGCGCGCGTGGCGCAGATCAAGGCCCAGATCGAGGAGACCACCTCCGACTATGATCGCGAGAAGCTGCAGGAGCGGCTGGCCAAGCTCGCCGGCGGCGTCGCGGTGATCCGGGTGGGCGGGGCGACCGAGATCGAGGTCAAGGAGAAGAAGGACCGGGTCGAGGACGCGCTCAACGCCACCCGCGCCGCGGTCGAGGAAGGCATCGTGCCGGGCGGCGGCATCGCGCTCCTGCGCGCCAAGAAGGCGATCGGCCGCATGCACAACGAGAACCCGGACATCCAGGCCGGCATCAATATCGTGCTCAAGGCGCTCGAGGCTCCGCTCCGCCAGATCGCGGAGAATGCCGGCGTCGAAGGTTCGGTCGTGGTCGGCAAGGTGATGGACGAGAAGTCGGAGACCTTCGGCTTCAATGCCCAGAGCGACGAATATGTCGACATGATCGAGGCCGGCATCGTCGATCCGGCCAAGGTCGTGCGCGCCGCTCTGCAGGATGCGGCCTCGGTCGCGGGCCTGTTGATCACCACGGAAGCGATGGTCGCCGAACTGCCGAAGGAGCCGGCGCCCGCGAGGCCCGCGGGCGGCGGCGGCATGGGCGGGATGGGCTTCTGAGCCCTCCACCTTCAATCAAAGGAAAAAGGGCCGCGGCAGCGCGGCCCTTTTTTCTTGCACGCCACGCGGCGTCAATTCGTCAGCGGCCGATAGCGCAACGCCTGCGGCCCGACCAGCACCAGCACGGACCCCTCCCAGCGCCAGGCGGTCACCTGCATCAGCTTGTTGAGCAGCTCCTCGTCCATCCGCTTGCGCTCGGCCGAGCACTGGTTGTCCTGCAGCGCGGTCGGCACGATGGTGACGCTGTCCGCCCCGACCGAGGCCTGCCCGCGCCCGGACACGCACCACAGGTCGATTTCGACGGCTCCATTGGAGAAGAATTGCAGGCCGGGCACCCGCTTCGAGCCCCCGACCGGAGCGACATCCATCAGCAATTCGCGGTCAAAGGGAAAGTCGCGATTGGCCGCCCTGACCATCGGGACCAGCTTGACGAGGATGATCCCGGCAAGCAGCAGGATCACGCACAAGCGAAACCACACACGCCCCACCAGATCGAGGGTCCCCGACAGCTCCATGAACTCCACTCCGCATTTCGAATCAAACGCGACAAACTGGAACGCAGGTACTGTCTTGGAACGTTGACGATCAAGTGGCTATAATGCGGCCATGCATCCGTTAACCAAACAGCTTCTCCTCGCCCTTGCACTGTTGTTCACAGGCCTGTCCACAGGATCGGCCCAGGACCGCCTGCGGGTCGTGACCACCACCAGCGACCTGCGCAGCCTCGTCAAGGCCGTGGGCGCAGAGCGCGTGATCGTCTCCAATCTCGTGCCCGCAGGCGAAAGGGTGGAGGAATATCAGCCTCGGCTGCAGGATGTCGGCATTCTCAAGGATGCGAAGCTGGTGATCCGCGCCGGCCCTGGCATCGATCCGTGGTTCGACAAGCTGCTGGCCCGAAATGCCAAGAAGAACGGAACCTCCGGGATCGAGCGCGGAGAGCCCGGGCACCTCGATGCGTCGCTCGTCGCGGCGAAGAACGACCCGCTGCTCGTCAGCGCCGGCTTCGCGCGCACGCGGCGTGCCTCCCGGGTCAGCGCGCCCAATCCGCATTACTGGCTCGACCCCAAGAGTGCTGACGCAATCACCGCGGCGATGGTCGAGGCGTTCACGCGCTTCGATCCGGAAGGAAAGAGCTATTTCGAATCCAACCGCCGCGCTTTCCTGGCCCGGCTCGATTCGAAGATGGAGGAGTGGCAATCGCGCCTGCTGCCGCTGCGCGGCGTGCCGATGGTCGCGCTGCACGACGACTGGGATTATTTCGCTAACCGATTCCGGCTCGACATCGTGGACACGCTCGCGGCGCGCGACCGCTCGCCGCCCCGGCGCGCCAAGATGCGGGAAATCGAGAAGCTGATCGAGGACGGCAAGGTGAAGATGATCATCACCGAAGCGAACGAGCCGCACCGGCATGCGAACCGGCTGGCCAGGAGCACGGGCGTGAAGGTCGTCGATCTTGCCGGCACCGTCGGCGGGCTGCCGAACACCGACGACTACATCGCGATGTTCGACGCCAACGTGAACGCGCTCGTCGCGGCGTTCGAGAAGAAATAGCCGCAAATCCTATCGCCGTCGCCCTGAGGCGATCGCGCGCAGCGCAAGCCTCGAAGAGCGGCGGCCCGGCTGGCTGGTGCCTGCCATGCTTCGAGGCTCGCTCACTCCGCTCGTTCGCACCTCGGGATGAGGATTCGAGAGTGGCGCCGACTGCGACCGCTTTTTCACGACGCCAGCACCTCGTCCACCGCGCGATGCGCCTGATCGATCGCGGCGTGGGCGTAGGCGTGCCATTCCGCGTCCGAATTGGCGATCGCCACGCGGCCGAGGGGCTTGCGGGCGGTGGTGATCGCCTCCTCCGCATCCGGTCCGTCGAACAGCGAATTCGCGCCATAGGAATAGCCGTGCGACCAGCGGTTCACCGTGATCGCGGTGATATCGCGCCCACTCGCAAAGCCGCCCGCGCCCAGCATGCGGTCGAGGTCCTCGCGGATGCGCCCTTCGAAATCGGCGAAGGTTCGCTCCAGCAATTGCATCCGCCCGATGCGGAACTGATCGCGCGCTTCCATGCCGGGACTGGATTCGTTCGGGACATGGACGAGGTGCAGGCACATCGGCTCCGCCGGCGTGCGCGGATGGCGGTAGCCCCCGAGGCTGACCGGATAGTCGAGCTTGAGCCGGCAGTGAAACGACATTGGCGCCGAAATCTCGTGCACGCCGAGACTGGCCCATGCCGTCCAGTCGCGGACAAGGACCTTGGTGTAGACGAGCGGCGCCTTCACGTTGCGCAGGAGCGCGTTGCGCTGCGCATCCGGCAGGCCTGGCATCATGTAGGGAATGGCCATGTTGAAACAGGCCAGAATCGCGTGACTGGCCTGCACACGATGCGCCCGCCCCGTCCGCATGTAGACAAGGTCCGCCGCGCCGGGCGCGTTGCGAACCTGCACGCAAGTTGAATCGAGCCGCACGCGCACATTCTGTCCGGGCCGGTCGAGCCGGTCGTAGCGAAGGAGCGCGAGCACGATGTCGTCCATCGTCTGCCCGTCTGCAGCGCCGGGCACCAGCGCGCGCACCAGCAGGCGCACGAGCGACGCATTGCCATCCGGGAAGTGATAGATATAGGGCTCGTCGCGCTCCGGACTCGCATCCAGCGGCAGGCCGAGACCGGCAAATCCCGGAAGGCCGATCTCGCGGGCCGATGCGGCGGAGATCAGATCGCTGGCCAATGCCGTGAAATCGAGGCTGCGGCCGTGAAAGCAATTGGCGGCAGCCTCGCTGCAGCCGCAATATTTCATCAGGTAGTCTCGGTAGCTCGTGCTCGCGAGCAGCGACAGCTTCTCCTCCCGTGTCCGGCCGGCGAGGGGATCGGCCTTGCCCTCATAGAGCGCGATCACCGTCGCCTTGTCCTCGTCCGAGAGCGGAAAATCCGCGACGAATGCCGCCACAGGCTTCGCATTCGCGCGCGCCGGGCCGATATCGTCGGCGACCATGCTGGTCGGGTCGCCGGTGACCAGCGTGTCCTTTCCAAACGCCTCCTTCGGAAAGAACACGCCGCGCGACAGGCCCAGCGAGGGATAGAGATCGCGCTCGAATGCAGTCTCGAAGCGGTCGATATCGACGCCAAGCTCCTGCAGGAGTTCCTTGGCCACGTCGCTGTACAGCCCCTTCGGCGATTGCAGGGATTCGCTGCCGCCATAGCTGAGGAACAGGCGCCCATTCAGGGTAAATTCGTTGCGCTTGGCGTGGCCGCCCACATCGTCGTGATTGTCGAGGATCAGGATGCGGGCATCGGGCTTCCGGCGCCGGTAGAAATGCGCCGCGGCAAGCCCGCTGATGCCGGCGCCCACGATCACGAGATCGAAGCGTTCCTCGACCGGCAGCCCGTCGAACGACGGCAGATCGCCGTCGCGCAGGCGGTGCGCGGTCTCGAACGAGCCGTCGTGATGGCCGCGCATGCCGGTAAGCGCCGGCGGGTAGCGCGTGTCGGCGGCCATGATCTGCGCCGCGGGGGTCAGTCCCGCGGCGACCGTCAGCGCCATGCCGTTGAAGAAATCCCGTCGCGTGATGCCCGGCATCGCGTCGCTCCTGCGCCGGGGGCATCATCCACGGCGCGGGCGCGGGATCAAGCCGCTACCATCCGATGACGCGAGGCAGCCAGAGCGCGATGTCCGGAAAGACGAACACCAGCGCCAGCGCGAGCAGTTGCATCAGCACGAAGGGCACGATGCCGCGATAGATATCGCCGGTCGTCACTTCCGGCGGCGCGACGCCGCGCAGGAAGAACAAGGCCCAGCCGAAGGGCGGCGTCAGGAAGCTCGTCTGCAGGTTGACGCAGATCAGCGAGGCCAGCCACACCATGTCGACATTGGCGGCGATGAAGACCGGCAGGAACAGCGGTACGGCAATATAGGAAATCTCGATCCACTCGATGAAGAAGCCGAGAATGAAAATGATCAGCATCAGGAACCAGATGTCGGAATTGATGCCGCCAGGCAGGAACGCGAAGAGGTCGTGAACGATCTTCTCGCCCTGCAGCCCGCGGAACGCGAGCGCGAAGGCCTGGGCGCAGATGAGGATGAACATCATCATCGCCGTGATCTTGGTGGTGGCCTGCGCCGTCTCGCGCAGCACTTTCCACGTCAACCGCCGCCCGATGGCCGCGACCACGATCGAGCCCAGCGCCCCCATGGAGGCCGCCTCCGAGGGAGCCGCGATCCCGGCGATGATTGAGCCCAGGACAGCGGCGACAAGCCCGATCGGCGGCGCCACGACACGGAAGGTCTTGCCCAGCAATTCGCGCTTCGATACCCGGTCACGCTCCTCCCTGGAGAATGCCGGGACCATGTCGGGGCGCACGATGCCAAGAATGAGAATATAGATGACGTAGATCCCCGCCAGCATAAGTCCCGGGATCATCGCCGCCGCAAACAGGGTGCCGACGGATTCGTTGAGGATGTCAGCCAGCAGGATAAGGATAAGGCTCGGCGGAATGATCTGGCCGAGCGTACCGGAGGCGCAGATCACGCCGCAGGCGAGCCCCTTGTCATAGCCGCGCCGCAGCATGCCCGGCAGCGTGAGCAGGCCGAGCGTCACGACCGTCGCGCCGACGATGCCGGTCGTGGCGCCGAGCAGGACTCCGACGAGGACGATGCCGATGCCGAGACCGCCGCGCAGCGAGCCGGCGAGGTGGCCGATCACCTCCATCAGATCCTCGGCGAGCTTCGATTTCTCCAGCATCATGCCCATGAACACGAAAAGCGGGATCGCAAGCAGCGTCGAGTTCGTCACCACGCCGAATATGCGGCTCGGCAGCAGATTGAACAGCAGGCTCCCGAACCCGAGATAGCCGAAGACGAGACCGGCAGTCGCCAATGTCAGGCCGACCGGAATACCGGCCATCAGCAGGACGAAGAACGACACCAGCATCAGGATGGCGAGGATTTCGGCGTAGGGCATTTACGCGCTCCGCAGGGCGATCCAGCTCTTGATCGCCTGCGACAGCGACTGCAGAAACAGAACGGCGAAGCCGATCGGGATCAGGGATTTGACGATGTAGCGATACTCGATGCCGCCGGGATTGGCGGTACCCTCCCCGATCGACCACGACTGGTAGACATAGGGGATCGAGAGCCAGATCACGATCACGCAGAACGCCATCGACAGGAACGCGGCGACGATATCGACGGCGTGCTTGGTGCGCGGGCTGAACGATGCGAACAGCACGTCGACGCGCACGTGCTCGCCGTGAAACAGGGCGTAGGACATGCCGAACAGGCAGATCGGCACGAAGATGTGCCATTCCAGTTCCTGCGCCCAGATGAAGCCGTAGGAGAAGGCGTAGCGCAGGAGGACGTTCGCGCCCATGACCAGCGCGATGCCAAGGGCGAGCCACGAGGGGGCGCGGCCGACGAGATCGACGAACGAGTCGATCGCGCCGGCCAGCTTGGCAGCAGAATGCAAAGTCAGGCCTTCCGGATCTTGTTGTGGTAGACGGTCTCGCTCAGGTCGGCCCATGCGTCATACTTGGCCTTGTAGGCCATGTAGGAGTCGTGAACCTTCTTGGTGACGGGGTCCTTCGCCACCGCCTCGGCGAGGATCTTGTCGGTCGCGGCCTTCAGCGCCTTCACCACATCGTCCGGCAACGGTCCCGCGATCACGCCCTGATTCTTGACCAGGTCCTCCATCGCCTCGGCGTTGTTCTTCTGGCACCACGCCTCGCTGATCGTGTTGCAGGCGGCACAGGCATTCTCGACAACGGCCTTGAGGTCTGGCGGCAGCGAATTCCACTTCGCCTTGTTGATGGTCAGTTCGCTCGCCGTCGCCATCTCGTGCCAGCCGGTCGTGTAGTAGTATTTCGCGACCTTCTGCAGGCCGAGCTGGCGGTCCAGATAGGGACCGACGAATTCGGCCGCATCGATCACGCCGCGCTCGAGTGAGGGGAAGATTTCGCCGGGCGGGATCAGGCGGGAATCGACGCCGAGTTCCTTGTAGACGCGGCCGGCGAGACCCGGGATGCGCATCTTGATGCCTTGCAGATTGGAGACCTTCTCGATGGGCTTCTTGAACCAGCCGGTCATCTGCACGCCGGTATTGCCGCAGACGAACGGCACGAGGTTGAAGCGATCATAGACCTCGCGCCAGAGCTCGAGCCCGCCGCCGTCATACATCCAGCCGTTGTAGCCCTGGAAGTTGAGGCCGAACGGAACCGCGGTGAAGTATTGCGCGGCAAAGCTCTTGCCGGTCCAGAAATAGGAATTGGCATAGTTCATCTCGACGGTGCCGGACGACACGGCGTCGAAGCCCTCGGCAGCGGGAATCAATTCGCCCGCGCCGAAGAACTGGATTTTCAGCCGGCCGCCCGACATCTCGTCGATCCGCCTGCAGAGGTCCTTGGCGCCGCCGGGACCCGTTGAGTAGAAGGCGGCATTCGGGCCATAGAAGCTCGTCATCTTCCAACTGAACGTCGTCTGGGCGCGGACCACGGCGGGCGCAGCGACGGTGCCCACCGCGCCGGCCAGGGCAATCTTTGTGAAGTCGCGGCGTCGCATGAGATTCTCCCCGTGGAATTCGCTCCACGGGGAAAAGCAAACGCCGGGCCAGCATTTATGCAAAGTTTATGGTCGGATTTCCGCTCGGCATGTCGAAGCCGAGCCCGCAGATGCCCATAATTTGAGCAGCCCGGCCTTTACAGCGCCGGAAGACTTAGCCATTCCGCCACCGCCTTGAGGACAAGACTGACCGCCAGAGCGGCGAGGAGGAGCGCCATCACGCGCCCGATCACCGTGATCACCGCATTGCCGATCACGCGCTGGATCGGCGGGGCGGCAAGAAGAAGCGCCAACTGGACGACCATCACGACGGCCAGCACCGCCACGGTGGCAAGCTGGCCGGACAGGTTGTGGCGGTCGTCATCGGTGAGGAGGATCACCGCGAGCATCGCGCCGGGACCTGCGATCCGGGGGATGGCGAGAGGATAGACGGCGATTGCAAAATGCTGCTCCGGCGTCGTCTCCCCGGTCAGTTCCTCCTCCTTGCCACGCAGCATTTCCAGCGCAACGATGAACAACACGATGCCGCCGGCGATCTGGAAGGCCCGCAGCGGGACTTCCATATGCGTCAGCAGCGCGCTGCCACCGAATATGAAGAAGACCAGGATGAGGAATGCAACGATAACCGCGTTGATCGCGATCCGGTATTGGTATCGGCGTTCCAATCCGCGCGTCAGCAGCAGATAGGTCGGAACGGCCTCGATCGGATTGATCACCAGCAGGAGGGTCACAAACTCGCTGAGGCGGTCCTGCCACATGGGCCTTTCCCTGCCGGCCCTCGGAAGACGCGCCGCTACCGGCCGGGACCGTTCTCTCCGAAACGCAGCGTCTGCACGAAATCGTAGATCAGCAGCAGCATGACACAGGTAACGATGACGATGAGCGGCAGCGCCTTCACCCACCACAGCATGAATCCGAGGAAGGCGCCGACCATGCCGATGCCGATTATGCCGGAAATCAGGAGTGTGATCATGCCGGTTTGCCTTGTTGCGAGCGCACGGATGAGCGTCCGCGCCCTTTCCTGTTGAGAGTGTCGACCAGCCAGCGTGCCGTGCGCAAGAGGCGGGCGTCGTTGCCCCGTCGTCCCACGAGCTGCACGCCGATCGGAAGGCCGTTGTCGGAGGCGAGCAGCGGCAGCGAAATGGCCGGCGTGCCGAGATAGCTCCAGGTCGCGCAGAAGATCGGGCTGCCGGTGGTCTCGATCGCAGACGCCTCGCCCGGCGCGGCGGGTGTCAGAATCGCGTCATATTCGTTGAAGATGCCGTTGAGCGCGCTGTTGAGCGGCGCCGCGGCTGCGCGCGCGCTGCAATAATCCACGGCGCGGTGGGTGCGGCCGCGCTCGATCAGGCTGCGTAACTTCTCGCTGAGCCCCTCGCCGATCCTGTCGTAGTCGCGGCCGAGATTGTGCGCCATTTCCGTTTCCATGACGACCCGATGCAGGTCGATCGCGCGCGCGAAGGAGGGCGAAAGCTCGACTTCGCTCGCCAGCTCGCCGAGCGCGTCCGCAAGCTCGGCGAACGCCTCGCGCGTCACCGGGTCGGCGTGGTCCCAGACCGGCGATCGCACGAAGGCGAAGCGCGGCGGCAACGGGGGGACGCTCACCGCTACCTCGCGATAAGGCGGACGCGCGACCGGACGGGTATCGAGATCCTCCTTGTCAAAGCCGACAAGGACCTCCGCCAGCAGGGCCGCATCCTCGACGCTGCGCGCGAACACGCCGACCTGATCGAGGCTGCGCGACAGTTCCAGCGCGCCGGTGCGCGGAATCAGACCATGAGTGGGCTTGAACCCGACCACGCCGCAAAAGGACGCCGGACGAATCACCGATCCGTTCGTCTGCGATCCGATGGCGCCCGGCACCATATGCGTCGCAACGGCGGCCGCGGAGCCGCTGGAGGAGCCGCCCGGCGTTCGCCCGGCATCGTGCGGGTTCTTGGTCTTGCCGGGCTGGAAATAGGCATATTCGGTCGTGACCGTCTTGCCCATGATCACGGCACCCGCGGCGCGCAGCATCGCCACCACGGCGGCATCCTGGCGCGGCGTCCGGCCCGCCCAGTAGGGCGAGCCGAATTCGGTCGGCATGTCGCCGGTGTCGAAGATATCCTTCACGCCGATCGGTACGCCATGCAGCGGGCCGAGCGACCGGCCATGCCGGCGATGCTCGTCGAGCGCGCGCGCCTGCGCCAGCGCGTGATCGCGATCGAGGAAGGCCCAGGCCTCCACGGGCGGATCGACCTCGGCAATCCGCTGGAGGCAATCCTGGACCAGCTCGGTCGACGTGATCCGGCCTTCCGCGATATCGCGCGCGGCCTGAACGAGCGAGAGTGCCGCAAGACTCATGACTCGGGCACCTTCGCGTCCCGCAGCTGCATCATCGCGGCGTGTAGAGATAGTCCGGAAGCCACAGGGCAATTCCGGGGAAGATGTAGACCAGCGCCATGGTGAGGAAAACCATGAACACGAACGGGAGCGCCCCGCTGAAAATGTCCGCCAGCTTCACCCACGGTGGCGCAACCCCCTTGAGGTAGAAGGCCGCCATCGCGACGGGTGGCGTATTGAAAGCGGTCTGGGTGTTGAGGGCAACCAGGATGCCGAAGAAGATCGGGTTGACGTTGAAGTCGTCCAGCAGCGGCAGGAAAATCGGCACGAAGATGATGATGATCTCGGTCCATTCCAGCGTCCACCCGAGCAGGAAGATGATGGCCTGGGTCAGAAGCAGGAATCCGGTCGAGGAC
>JACAEG010000295.1 GCA_013388965.1 Pseudorhodoplanes sp.
CATCACCGCCCTCGGATTTCCCGATACCGACAGCGAGATGTTCAAGCGCTACTGGCCGGCGGCCCTGCACGTGATCGGCAAGGACATCGTGCGCTTCCACGCCGTCTACTGGCCGGCGTTCCTGATGTCGGCCGGCATCGAGCTGCCCAGGCGCGTGTTCGGCCACGGCTTCCTCTACAACCGCGGGGAGAAGATGTCGAAGTCGGTCGGCAACGTGGTCGACCCGTTCGCGCTGGTGAAGGCCTACGGCGTCGACCAGGTGCGCTATTTCTTCCTGCGCGAGGTCGTGTTCGGACAGGACGGCAGCTACAGCCACGAGGCGATCGTCAACCGCATCAACGCGGACCTGTCGAACGATCTCGGCAATCTCGCGCAGCGTTCGCTCTCGATGATCGGCAAGCAGCTCGGCGGCGTGCTGCCGGAGCAGGGTGCGTTCTCCGACAGCGACAAGGCGATCCTCGCGGCGGCGGATGCCATGATTGGCTCGGCGCGCGAGGCGATGAGAACGCAGCAACTGCATCAGGTGCTGAACCAGGTCTGGGCCGTGGTCGCGGAGGCGAACCGCTATTTCGCAGGCGAGGCGCCCTGGGCGCTCGCCAAGACCGATCCACGACGCATGGGGACGGTGCTGTATGTGACCGCCGAGGTGATCCGGCAGGTTGCGATTCTGGCGCAGCCCTTCATCCCGGATTCCGCGGCGAAGCTGCTCGACATTCTGGCTGTCCCCAAGAATGAGCGGAGCTTCGCCATGCTCGGCGGCGCGCATCGGCTGAAGGCCGGCAGCGCGCTGCCCGCGCCTGCGCCGGTGTTTCCGCGCTATATCGAGAAGGAAGCGGCCAGCGCCGCCGGATGACGATGCTGGTCGATTCCCATTGCCATCTCGACTTTCCGGATTTCGGGAACGATCTCGACGCGCTGGTGGCGCGCGCGCGGGCGGCCGGCATCGGGCGGATGGTGACGATCTCGACCCGCGTGGCCAGGCTGGACGGCCTCCTCGCCATCGCCGAGCGCTATCCGGATGTGTTCTGCACGGTCGGCACGCATCCGCATCATGCGGCCGAGGAGCCGGACGTCACGACGGCCGATCTGGTTGCGCGCACGCGCCATCCGAAGGTGGTCGGCATCGGCGAAGCCGGCCTCGACTATCACTACGACTGCAGTCCGCGCGACGCGCAGGAAGCCGGCTTCCGCCGCCACATTGCGGCGGCGCGCGAGACCGGCCTGCCCCTCGTCATCCATACCCGCGAGGCGGACGAGGATACGACGCGCATCCTGGAAGAGGAGATGGGGAAGGGGGCCTTCCCGGCCGTGCTGCATTGCTATACCGGCGGCCGCGCGCTCGCCCTGCGCGCCGTCGAACTTGGCCTCTATGTCGGCTTCACCGGCATCGTGACCTTCAAGAAATCCGACGATCTGCGCGCCATCGCTGCGGCGCTTCCGGCCGACCGGATACTGGTCGAAACCGACGCGCCATATCTCGCGCCGGGAAAATTCCGCGGCAAGCGCAACGAGCCCGCCTACGTCGTCGAGGTCGCGAAGTCGCTGGCGGAGACGCGCGGCGTCTCGTTCGATGAATTGGCGCGCCAGACCACGGAGAACTTCCACCGGCTCTTTTCCAGGGTGCCGCGCCGGATTTCCGCTGCGGCATGACGCTGACATTCACCATTCTCGGCTGCGGGTCATCGGGCGGCGTTCCGCGGCCGGCGCTCGGTTGGGGCGCCTGCGACCCGAACAATGTCAAGAACCGCCGGCGGCGCTGTTCGCTGCTGGTGCAGCGGCACGGCCCGCACGGCACCACGAACGTTCTGGTCGATACGTCGCCGGACCTGCGCGAGCAGCTCCTCGACGCCAACGTGAATGCGCTCGATGGCGTGCTGTTCACCCATGAGCATGCCGACCACACCCACGGCATCGACGATTTGCGACCGCTGTTCATCCACCGTCGCCGGAAGATCGACGCCTGGCTCGACGAGCCGACCTCGCGCGCGCTGCACGGCCGCTTCGGCTATTGCTTCATGACGCCGCCCGGCAGCGACTATCCGCCGATCATCGCCGAGCACCGCATCGTGCCCGGGCGGCCGTTAACCGTCGAAGGCCCGGGCGGCCCGATCGCGGCCTTGCCGATCCTGCACGACCACGGCGATATTCCGGCGCTCGGCTTCCGCTTCGGCGAGGTGATGTATTCGCCGGACCTCAGCGGCATGCCCGACGCCAGCGCGGACGCGATGGCCGGGCTCGACCTCTGGATCGTGGACGCCCTGCGCCACGCGCCGCATCCGAGCCATTTCAGCCTCAACGATGCGCTGGCCTGGATCGCGCGGCTGAAGCCCAGGCGCGCCATCCTGACCAATCTGCATGCCGATCTGGATTACGAGGCATTGCGGCAGACCTTGCCCGCCCATGTCAGTCCGGCCTTCGACGGAATGCGGGTCGAGGCGGCATCTCTATGAGCGCGAGGATAATGGCCCAAGCCATTGATCGATCACCAAGATGCGCCCTGGAGGTCGTTCGCATGCGAATTCAATTCGCGGCCGTAGCTGCAGCGGAAGAATGGCCATGCGGCGTCCCGGCTTCGTCGCCCTTGCCGCGGATGTTCCATAATATGTCTTATGCGAATCGCGCCGTGGCGAGGCGGGTTACCGGGATCAAGGTCCGCCGGGTCCTTTCATGAAAGCGTCCCGCGACATTGCCCGGCTCATCGAG
>JACAEG010000138.1 GCA_013388965.1 Pseudorhodoplanes sp.
CCGCTGTTCGGCGCCGACGGCATCACCTCCGACGAGTTCGCCTCGATCGGCGGCCCGGGCGTCGAAGGCACGCTGATGACCTTCGCTCCGGATCCGCGCAAGCGCGCGGAAGCCAAGGCGATCGTGGAGAAGTTCCGCGCCAAGAAGTTCGAGCCGGAAGCCTACACGCTCTACAGCTACGCCGCGATCGAGGTCATCAAGCAGGCTGCCGAAGCGGCCAAGTCGCTCGATCCGAAGAAGGTCGCCGCGCAGATCAAGTCGGGTCAGAAGTTCAAGACCGTCATCGGCGAACTGACCTTCGACAAGAAGGGCGACATCACCCGTCCCGACTATGTCGTCTATGTCTGGAAGAAGGGCCCGGACGGCAAGATTACCTATGTCGAGCAGGGCGCCGGCTCCTGACCGCCTTTCGCCCCGCATGATCGACGGAAAGCCCGCCCTCCCCGGCGGGCTTTTTGTTTCCCGGCGCGGCCGGGGTTGCGACAACCGGTCGCACGAATCCGCCCTCTTGAACGGCCGCAGGACTTATCCCATTTCGCTCCGCGCCGAGGCCTGATTGGCCTGGCACGGGCGCCGGCGGACGTCCGGCGCACGGTTCGTAACCATGTTGCTCACGTGGAGGATATGGCTATGCACCAGACACCACGCCCTCTGCCCTCGCCGCGTTCCGAATCCCGGCCGGGCGGCTTCGATCTCACCGCGCTCCTGCATCCGGCCCAGGCCTATGCGCATCCGCGCGAGGTTCTCGCCGATGACGATCTGACTCTGCAGGAAAAGCGCGCGATTCTCTCGTCATGGGCGTCCGACGCCTGTGCGGTCGAGGGCGTGCCCGGATGGCGTCAGCCCGGAGACGGGCCGGCGGTGGCCTTCGACGACATCATGGACGCGCTGAAGGCGCTCGATCACGAAGCCCGCGCACGCGGCGAGAGCGTCGGACGCAGCCGCTGGCGGAAGCTCGGCGACATCCGCGAGCGTCTCGCCCGCCGCCGGCGCGCGGACGATGGTCACGGCTCGGCTGCGCTGGCCTGACTCTCCTACAAGGGGCAGGGTTTGCCCCTTGCCCCTACCCGATCCGCCCGAGCGCCGGAAAGGTCTCGAGCAGCCAGAAGCTGACGGATGTCGTTGTGCCGGTGAGAAAGGCGATGCCGGTCAGCACGAGCAGCCCGCCCATCACCATTTCCATCTTCGCGAGATGGGCGCGGAAGCGGGACAGGAATCTCGCAAACGGCTCGATCGCCACCGCCGCCAGCACGAACGGAATTCCGAGCCCGAGCGAATAGACCGCGAGCAGCGCCGCGCCTTTGGCGACCGTCGCCTCCGAGGCCGCGACGGCGAGGATCGCAGCGAGGATCGGGCCGATGCACGGCGTCCAGCCGAAGGCGAATGCAAGCCCCATGACATAGGCGCCGCCCAGGCTCGCGGGCTTGGACACCGTCGCGCGCTTCTCGCGCATCAGCACCGCGAAGCGCGTGACCCCGAGAAAGTGCAGGCCCATGACGATGATCGCGACGCCGGCGGCGATGCCGAGCCAGTAGGACCAGGCGCGCAGCAAGCCGCCGATCGCGCTCGCGCTCGCACCGAGCGCGATGAACACGGTCGAAAATCCGGCCACGAACAGGCAGGCCGCGAACACGGTCTCGCGCTCGACCTGCGGCTCCGGCTCCGCATCCGCGAACCGCTCGAGCGAGGTCCCGGCGAGATAGACGAGATAGGGCGGCACCAGCGGCAGCACGCAGGGCGACAGAAAGCTGACAAGGCCGGCCAGCAGCGCGGCAAGGAGGGACACGTCGGCGGACATCGGCCTTCCCATGCCCGCCCGACGCCCTCGCCGCAAGCGAAAGTCGCCGCCGCGCGCGGGGTTGTGATGCCGAGGTGATCGGCGAGGCGTTCCTGCGAGGCCCCGGCGTTGACGCAGCAGCGGAAATCGTTTCCGCTTCCCGCCCCGAGGACGGCCATGCGCAATCTCATCACCGACATCGACGGCGTCCGAGTCGGCCATGCGCAGGACAGGGCGCTCGCCTCCGGTACCACCGCCATCGTCTTCGACAAGGCCGCGGTCGCGGCGGTGGACGTGCGCGGCGGCGGACCGGGCACGCGGGAAACCGAGCTGCTCGATCCGGCCATGACGGTCGAGACGGTGGAGGCCATCGTGCTGTCGGGCGGCTCCGCCTTCGGCCTGGACGCGGCCGCGGGCGCGCAGGCCTGGCTGGTCGAGCAGGGCCGCGGCTTCGCCATCGGCAGCGCGCGCGTGCCGATCGTGCCGACGGCGATCGTGTTCGATCTGCTCAACGGCGGCGACAAGCGGTGGGGCCGCTTCCCGCCCTATCGCGATCTCGGCTATGCGGCCGCGAGCAATGCCGCAAAAGGCTTCGCGCTCGGCTCAGCCGGCGCGGGGCTCGGTGCGACCACCGTCAACCTCAAGGGCGGTCTGGGATCGGCCTCGGAACGGCTGTCCAGCGGAATCATGGTCGGCGCGCTTGTGATCGTGAATGCCTGCGGCAGCGTGACGGTCGGAGACGGACCGCATTTCTGGGCCGCGCCGTTCGAGATCGGAAATGAATTCGGCGGTCGCGGCTTTCCGTCCGCGATGCCGCGCGATGCGCTTGCGCCGCGGATCAAGGGCGGGGCCGGAGAAAACACGACCATCGCGCTGGTTGCGACCGATGCGGCGCTCAATCCGGGACAGGCGCGGCGGCTCGCGATGATGGCGCAGACCGGGCTCGCGCGCGCGATCTATCCGGTGCATACCCCGCTCGACGGCGACGTGGTCTTTGCCGCTGCGACCGGCGCGAAGCCGCTGGCCGATCCGGTCCGCGGCCTCGCCGAGATCGGCGCGATCGCGGCCAATGTGCTGGCGCGCGCGGTCGCCCGCGCCGTCTACGAGGCGGAAGCCCTGCCCTTTCCGGGAGCGCTGCCGGCCTGGCGCGACAAGTTCGGGCGCGAGCCGGTATCGACAGATTGAACGCGCGCCGCCCCCTCGCCGACTGAGAAACCAAGACCGGTTTCGTGCGTTGGATGATCCAGTCGTCACAAGGCGCTCGCCATGACCCTGAAGCCGCACCCGCTCCAGCCCGGCCCCATGCCGGAAATCCACCTGCTCTCGGCCGTCATCCGCAAAGTTGCGTATGACTCGGATGCCCGCCGCCTCTATGTCACCTTCGTCAACCGCCAGACCTACCGCTACGAGGGCGTGAGCCCCGACACATTCAGGGGCCTCCTCGCCGCGCCATCGAAGGGCGACTATTTCAACACCGCGATCCGCGGCAATTACAGTTTTCACAAGGTCGCGTAGGCGCCGTCGCCTCTCACTTCAGGAAGCGCTCGGCGGCGAACGGCGCGGGATCGCAGAAGGGCGCCGCGCCGGTCATCATCTCAGCCAGCAGCCGCCCGCTCACCGGACCCAGCGTCAGTCCCCAATGCGTGTGGCCGTAATCGCCCCACAACCCGGCCTGCCCGGGAATGCGCCCGATCACGGGACGCGAATCCGGAAAGCTCGGACGCGATCCCATCCACGGCTCGTCCGGATTGTCGACCGGCTCGCCGAGCGGAAACAATTCGCGCGCCTTCGGCAGCACGCGGTCCAGTTGAACGGGTGTGCGGGGCGCGTCGCGATCGGCGAATTCGGCCCCGGTGGTGAGGCGCAGCCCCTGTTCCATCGGCGCGACGCAATAGCCGACATCGGCGTCGAGCACGGGCCGCGAGATGCCGGCATTGCCGCGCGCCTTGAAATGGCGATGATAGCCGCGTTTGACCTCCAGCGGCAATTTCACGCCAAGCCGGTCGAGCAGGTCGGGAGCCCAGGGCCCGAGCGCGATCACCGCCTGCGGCGCATCGACCGCGCCTTCGTGGGTATCGACGCGCCAGTTTGCGCCCGAGCGATGCAGCGAGAGTGCGTTGCCCGTCAGCACCACGCCGCCGAGCTTTTTGAACAGCGCGTCATAGGCGCGCGTCACCGCGAGCGGATTGCTGACGCTCGCCGCGCCCGGCCAGAAGGTCGCATGCTGGAAGATCGGCGCAAGGTCTGGCTCGAGCGTGAGCGCGCCGGCGGGATCGAGCACATCGAAGGGAATGCCCGCCTTCGCGACCGCGTCGAGGTCGGACTTCATGCTCTCGAAACCGGCGTCGCTGCGATAGACGCGCAGCCAGCCGGTCTTGCGCAGGTAACGCTCCGCGCCGGCCTCGATCATCAGCTTTTCGTGCTCGGCCACGGCGCTGGCGAAGAGCGGGCGCATGGCATGCGCGAACTCGAACATGTGCTTGGGCCGGCCGGCATTCCAGTAGGCAATGAGCCAGGGCAGGAGCCTGGGCAGATGCGCGAGGTGATAATTGGCCTCCGTCGCCCGCTTGAAGGCGATCCGCAACAGCGCTCCCGGATCGGTCGGGAATGGATAGGGAAAATAGGTGTTGCCCTCGAGAATGCCGGCATTGCCGTAGGAGGTGCCCTCGCCGGGTCCCTGACGGTCGATCAGCGCAACCGACAGCCCGCGCTTCGCCAGCTGCAGCGCGGCAGAAGTGCCGACAATGCCTGCGCCGAGGACGATTGCGTCGGTGCGCGCCATGCGATTCTCTCGAAATTCCGGCCCTGCTTCATCCTTGCTGCCATTGCGACGCAATGACAAGGCGAATGCTTGTGCCGCATCTGCATATGTGGATTGCGGCGGCATAGCGGGCTATCAAGGCCGCAGCATGTCCTTCGTCCATCCTTGCAGAGCATGACACTGCTGCGCTGGTTCGCCGCCGGCCTCGCCTGGCTCGGCGCGCAAGGCACCCGCGCGCTCGCGGCGATGGTCTTCATCGGCATAGCGCTGCCGCCGCTCGGGGCGCTCCTCAAGCCGTTCGTAACGGAATCGGTGTTTCTTCTGCTGCTGCTCGCCTTCCTGCGGGTCGAGCCGGTCGCGCTGCGCCGCCATGTCAAGCAGCCTCTGAAGCTTGCGGCAATCGCGGCCTGGACCATGATCGCGGTGCCGGGCCTGCTCGGCAGCTTCTACCTGCTCATCGGGCTCGACCGGATTTCGCCGGGGCTCTATCTCGGGCTGATCCTGCAGGCGATCGCGGCACCCCTGATGTCGTCACCGGCCTTTGCGGCGCTGCTCGGGCTGGATGCCGCGCTGGTGCTGGCGGGGATGGTGATCTGCACCGCGCTGATCCCGCTGACGGCGCCCGTCTTTGCGAGGCTCTTCGCCGCCGATACGCTGACGCTGTCGCCGCTCCTGCTCGGCCTGAAGCTCCTGGCGATGCTGGGCGGCGCGCTTCTTCTCGCCTCGCTGATCCGGCGGCTCGCGGGCACGGAGCGCGTGAGGAGCTACGATCCCCAGATCGACGGCGTCAATGTCGTCATCCTGTTTGTGTTTGTCGCCGCGCTGATGGGCGACATCGGCGCGCGGATGATGTCGGAGCCGCTGCTCGTGATCGGGCTGATTGCACTGTCCTTTGCGCTGACATTCATCCTGCTGGGCGCGACGGCGCTGGTCTTTGCCCGCGCCGGCCGGCGCGAAGCCTTCGCGCGCGGCCTGATGGCGTCGCAGCGCAATATGGGTCTGATGCTGGCGGCGACCGGCGGCGTGGTGCCCGATCTGACCTGGCTGTATTTCGCGCTGGCGCAGTTCCCGACCTACCTGCTGCCGCAGATGATCAAGCCGCTGGCGGAAAGAATTAACAGGCCGCGGTGAGGGTCGTTGCCCCCGCCCGCCGCCGGGTGTTATCGAGCGTGCAGCGCCTCCCGAGGACAAAGATGCCCCGCCCGCTCCTGATTGCGCCGTCGATCCTGGCGTCCGACTTTTCCAGGCTTGGGGAGGAGGTGCGCGCGGCCGACTCGGCCGGCGCGGACTGGATTCACCTCGACGTGATGGACGGGCATTTCGTGCCCAACATCACCTTCGGACCGGACGTGATCAAGGCGCTGCGCCCGCATTCGAAAAAGGTGTTCGATACGCACCTGATGATCGCGCCCTGCGATCCGCATCTGGAAGCCTTCGCCAAGGCCGGCTGCGACATCATCACCGTGCATGTCGAGGCCGGCCCGCATCTCCACCGCTCGCTGCAGGCGATCCGCGCGCTCGGCAAGAAAGCGGGCGTCTCGCTCAATCCGGCGACGCCGGTCGAGACCGTCGAGCATGTGCTCGATCTCATCGATCTCGTGCTTGTCATGTCGGTCAATCCCGGCTTCGGCGGGCAGGCCTTCATTCCCTCGGCGGTGGAAAAGATCGCGCGGCTGAATGCGATGATCGGCGGGCGCCCGATCGACATCGAGGTCGACGGCGGCGTCACGCCGGAAACCGCTCCGCTGGTCACGCGCGCAGGCGCGAATGTGCTGGTGGCGGGCTCGGCCGTGTTCAAGGGCGGCGCGGCCGCCTACCAGAAGAACATCGCGGCGATCCGCAACGCGGCGGCAATGGCGCGCGGAGAGGCGGCGTAGCGCCAACCTTGTTTTCACACGACTCCCGCAATTTTGGGAAAAGCGCGTCAATTCCGGCAAGCCGGGCGCAAGAGCTTGCCGGCATGGTTCTTGCTGCACCGCAATGGCCGGGTCGGCAGGTGCTGGAGCGCAACCATGCAGACCTTGTTGACGGTGCTTGTCGCGTGGCTCTCGGCCAATTTCGCATTGCCGGCCGATTCCGTGCCGCCCACCATCCAGATGGTGTCGCAGGCGCAGATGGCGGACATCCGCTATGCCCGCCTGGGCATGGCCCGCTCGCCCGGGCCGGCGGCGGAGCCGGAGCGGATGGCGCCGCTCGGCAACCACCATGCGGTGTTCGCAATCTACGACAATGCCAGCCGCACGATCTATCTGCCGCAAAACTGGTCGGGAAAGACCCCGCGCGAAGTCTCTCTGCTGGTGCACGAGCTCGTGCATCACCTGCAGAATGCCGCCGGCCTGAAATATTATTGTCCGGGCGAGCGCGAGAAGCTCGCCTATCAGGCGCAGGCGCGGTGGCTCGAAATGTTCGGAAAAAACATTGCGGACGAATTCGAGCTCGACCCGATGACGTTGCTGTTGCGCACAAACTGCCTGCATTGAGCGGGCGACCGCACCGCCGTCCACACTTCCGCTTCGCGGCGGTGGCGCAAGGCCCTCCCGTCCACTAAGCTTTCCCCTCGTGGGATGGGGGGTATCCTGAAACCGTTCGCCATCCAGCCAGCCGTCGTTCGTGCCGCGGGGCGCACATTTGCGGACCTGGCTCCGCGCAGCACCGCGCGCGCGCTTCTGATTGCCGCGGCCGCAGGCGCCGGCCTGGCGATCGCCGCCCGTCCCGCCGCCGCCATCAAGCTATCGCCCATGATCGCGCAGATGTACGCGATGGTGGAAACGCAGCCCCCGACCGCGAACCAGATGACGGTCTGTTACGGCTTCGTCTGCCGCCGCAAGCTGGTGCTGCATTTCTCGCCGGGCGAGCGGGCCACCCTCAGGACCATCGTGTCGAGCGGGCACGCGTCGGCGGCTGAGGAGCGCAAGGCCTTGCAGCGCGCCTTTGTGTGGTTCGATCGCAGGGTCGGTCGCGAGATCGGGACCTCGCGCCGGGTGGCGCGCGCGGATTTCCGCGCCGGCGACGATGCCGGCAATTTCGATTGTTTCGACACCACCCGCAATGCGGTGAGCCTGCTGCTGATCTTTCAGGAATGGGGCGTGCTCAGACACCACGTCGTCACCGATCCGGAATTCCGCGGGAAGTTCCTGATCGGGCAGACGCCGCACAACACGGCCGTCCTGATCGAAAGGAAGACCGGGCAGAAATGGGTCATCGACATGTGGACCACGGCCTATGGCCAGGTGCCCGATGTCATGCCCCTCGAAAAGTGGCTGACCGAAAACTAGACTTCCGGTCATGATCCGCCAGTCCCTCGCGACGCTCGCGTTGCTTGCTGCGGCCGCAGGGCAGGTCGCGGCCGGCGATGCAGCGGCGCGGCGTGTCATCGGCTTCTCGCCCGACGGCACCCATTTCGCGTTCGAGCAATACACGATGCTCTATGACGACGACGCGGCCTTTTCGGAGTTCGTCATCGTCGATACCCGGACCGACCGTTTCGCGGCGGGGACGCCGATCCGCGTCCTCGTCCGCGGCGACGACGGCCTC
This sequence comes from Pseudorhodoplanes sp., assembly GCA_013388965.1. Lineage (GTDB taxonomy): Bacteria > Pseudomonadota > Alphaproteobacteria > Rhizobiales > Xanthobacteraceae > Pseudorhodoplanes. Next base: position 8,073 of record JACAEG010000138.1, read on the forward strand.
GATGAGACCAGGGCGCGCGCCGCCGCGGAGAAGAAGGCGAAGCCTCTGCTGGAGAAGCTGAACATCGGCGAGCCCGGGACGCGCATCGCGGGCAAGCCCTCGATGGGTCTCGACGAGATCGGCATCTACCATATGGACCCGCAGCCGCTCGCCAAGACTCTCGACTTCGCCCTGCCCGACGGCCGCGCTGCCAGGCTCGCGGTCGCCGAGCGACCGCTCAAGACGGCAGTCTGCGCCGGCTATGGCGGTCGCGCCACGGCCGCCAGGGCGATGGGGCACGGCCTGACGCTGACGCTCGACGTCGCGGGCTCGCCCCCGGTCACGCTGCAGCAGGACAAGGCGCTGCCGAAAGCCCGCGAATGCGCGGAGGCCTATGGCCTTGCGGAGGCCTGGTGGCACAAGGCGCCGGACGGAACGATCACGCTCGCGGCGCTGGTCGAGTATGCCGACAACAAGGACTACCATGCCGGCCCGAACCGGCGCTTCATGGCCGTGACGAAACGGCTGGCGCCGCGATAGCCGCGCCAGCCCTGCGATCAGGCCGCGCGAACGGTCCGGACGAAACGCTCGACCTCCGAACGCAATTGTCCGCTCTCGCGCGCCAGCGCCTGCGCCGACCCGAGCACCTGCGAGGAAGCCAGGCCGGTCTCGTTCGCGCCCCGGTTCACCTGCGTGATGTTGTCGGCGACCTCGCTTGTGCCCTGAGCGGCCTGCTGCACGTTGCGAGCGATCTCCTCCGTTGCCGAGCCCTGCTCCTCGACCGCGGCGGCGATCGCGGCGGCGATCTCGGCAACGCGGCGGATCGTGCCGCCGATCTCCTTGATCGCAGCAACCGAATCCTGCGTCGCCACCTGCATCGTCGAAATCTGCGCACCGATCTCGTCGGTGGCCTTGGCGGTCTGCGTCGCCAGCGCCTTGACCTCCTGCGCCACGATCGCAAAGCCCTTGCCCGCCTCGCCCGCGCGCGCAGCCTCGATCGTGGCGTTCAGCGCCAGCAGATTGGTCTGCCCGGCAATGGCCGTGATCAGCTTGACGACGTCGCCGATCCGGTTCGCAGCGACCGACAATTCGGTGATGCGGGCATCGGTCCTTTCGGCCTGCGCGACGGCGTCCATCGCGATCGCGCTCGATTCCTGAACGCGACGGGCGATCTCGTTGACCGACGATGTCAGCTCCTCGGCGGCGCTCGCGACCGATTGCACGTTCGAAGATGCCTCCTCGGAGGCGGACGCGACGATGCTCGAAAGATGCTGCGTGTTTTCCGCCGTCTTGGTCAGCGTACCGGCTGCCGATTCGAGCTTGCTCGACGCAGAGGAGACGGTTTCGACGATATTGCCGACGGCGGATTCGAATTCGTCGGCAAGTTTCTGCATCTCGGCGCGGCGGCGTTCGGCGGCCTGAGCTTCCGTTTCCTTCTGCCGTGCGCGCAGTTGCTCGCTTTCGATGAGACTGTCCTTGAATGCCTTCATGGCACGCCCGAGCGCGCCGATCTCGTCCTTGCGACCGGCATAGGCCTCGGCCACCGACAGGTCGCCTGAGGCGAGCTTCAGCATGCCGTCCTGGATCACGTGCAGCGGCCGCGTCACGCGCCGTGAGATCATGATCATCATGCCGCCGGTCAGCGCGAGCGCGAGGATCACCAGACCGATCTCGATGGCGAACATGCGAGTCGCCGCTGCGCGCGCCTCTTCCGCATGCTGCTTGGCAAGATCGAGGGCGACTTCCGCCACGCCGAGCAGCGAGCCGAGCTTCGGGATCGACAGCGCGGCCCATTGCTGGGATGTCATGTCGACCTTCTCCCCGGCGACCAGCTTCGCGAGCGTCTTCGCCCGCAGGTCGGCAAAGTCGGGGGCGAAGAATTCCTTCTTCGCCTTCTCCATCGCCGCGGCGAATTGCGGCGGCAACGGCAGGCCGGCAGCCAGATCTTCCAGCGCGCCCCAGGCGGTGTCGACCCGGCTCAGAAACGCCGCCTGCCGGACGAGCGCGTCGGCCGGAAGCTGCTGGCCGCCGAGCACGTTCGAAATCAGCACCGAGGAATCGCCTGCGGCGTTGCGCGCGATCCAGGCAAGCTGCTTCAACTCCATCAGCTGGTCGATCAAGGGATCGTCAAGCTTCACGAGTCGCGTCAATTGCGACGACAGCCGGTCGAGCGTTGTCAGCAACGCGCCGGTTTCGGCGAAGAATTCCTGCGCGAGGGCGGGCCGGCGCGCCGCCTTCGGCTGCATGAAAGCGGCGGCGCTTTCCTCCTGCAACGCAGTCAGCTTCTTGAGCGATCGCTCGAGGCCGGCAACCGTCTCCTGCTGGTCCGGAAAGTCGATAGCCTGCAGCCGCGCGATTGCGGCTTTGAGCGCCGGGATTTCGGCAGCGCGCGATTCCCGGACATTGGGATTCATCGCGGCAAGCGGCGCCTCGCCCATCAGATCGCGGTTGGTCAGCGCCCGATCGACCCGCAGATTGTGCAGCGCCGTGAACAGATGCGCATTGGCCTCGGCCACCGCAGCGATGCGCGTTTGCGCTTCCAGCCGGCTCCAGGATTGCCACGCATCGTAGGCGAGAACTGAAACGACAATGGCCGCCAAGGTCACGATCACCGACTTCAGCAGCACGTTTACTGAGAGATGGCTGAACATCTGCGCCCCCCGATTCGATCTCGCCGTCAGAGGTACGGCGGTGGGCGTAAATTTCAGGTAAGCAGAAACGCCAATGCCACGCCGCTCTTTGTGGCTGGCGCTGCCGAGATTTGCGGCAGCGGCCGCCGCGACTTTGAATGCCAATGAAAAATTGCGGCGACAGGAACAGTTTGATAGAGCCGTGCCGAAAATCTCAGCAGAGACGCCAATGATCCCCCGCTATTCCCGGCCCGAAATGGCCGCCATCTGGTCTCCCGAGACGCGCTATCGCATCTGGTTCGAGATCGAGGCGCATGCCGCCGATGCGATGGCCGAGCTCGGCATCGTGCCCAAGGAGGCCGCGAGGACAATCTGGGAGAAAGGCAAGGCGGCCAGGTTCGACATCGCGCGCATCGATGCGATCGAGGCCGAGGTCAAGCATGACGTCATCGCCTTCCTGACTCATCTCGCCGAACATGTCGGGCCGGAGGCGCGCTTCGTCCATCAGGGCATGACGTCGTCGGATGTGCTCGACACCTGCCTCAACGTCCAGTTGTCGCGCGCGGCCGATATCCTGCTTGCCGACATCGACAGGCTGCTCGACGCCCTCAAGCGGCGCGCCTTCGAGCACAAGCTGACCCCGACCATCGGCCGCTCGCACGGCATCCATGCCGAGCCGACGACCTTCGGGATCAAGCTTGCGCTCGCCTATGCGGAATTCTCGCGCGCGCGCGAGCGGCTGCTCGCGGCGAAGAAGGAGATTTCGACCTGCGCCATTTCCGGCGCTGTCGGCACCTTCGCGCAGGTCGATCCGCGCGTGGAGGAGCACGTGGCCAGGGCGATGGGCCTGACGGTGGAGCCGGTCTCCACGCAGGTCATCCCGCGCGACCGGCACGCGATGTATTTCGCAACGCTCGGCGTCATCGCCTCGTCGATGGAGCGGCTCGCGATCGAGATCCGACACTTGCAGCGCACCGAAGTGCTGGAAGCGGAGGAGTATTTCTCGCCCGGGCAGAAGGGCTCGTCGGCCATGCCGCACAAGCGCAATCCGGTGCTGACCGAGAATCTCACCGGGCTCGCGCGCATGGTGCGCGCCTACGCGATCCCCGCGATGGAGAATGTCGCGCTCTGGCACGAGCGCGACATCTCGCATTCCTCGGTCGAGCGCATGATCGGGCCGGACGCGACGGTGACGCTCGATTTCGCGCTCAACCGGCTCGCCGGCGTGATCGACAGGCTCGTCGTCTATCCGGAGAACATGCAGAAGAATCTCGACCGCCTCGGCGGCCTCGTGCATTCGCAGCGGGTGCTGATCGCGCTCACGCAGAAGGGCGTCGCGCGCGAGGATGCCTACCGCATCGTGCAGGAGAACGCGATGAAGGTGTGGCGCGGCGAAGGCGACTTCCAGTCATTCCTGAAAGCCGACCCGCGGGTGACTGCCAGGATGAGCGCGAAGGAGATCGAGGAGAATTTCGATCTCGGCTACCACTTCAAGCACGTGGACACGATTTTCCGGCGGGTGTTCGGAACGGCCTAGTTGCTGGCCCGCTGGTCCGCGCCGGCCGCGGCGTGGCGCTGGTGCAGCACCGTCTCGTCGCGATTGATGAAGGCAAGCTGGCCGTCATAGAAATGCCCGGCGATGCGCCCCTGGAGACTGCCGTTCGGGAATCCGAGATCGACCGCGAATTCGCAGATATGCCCGACGGCATCGAAATCCGGCAGGCAGCGCAGCTTGTGAAAGGCCTTCAGCGTGTAGAGGTCGGTGCCATTGTCGCGGATGCGCGCGAGCGCCTCTTCGTCGCCGGTCTCGCGCACGTGATCGACCGCGTTCTGCACCATGAGCGCGACCTTGGCCTCGAAGGCCCGGCGCATCTGGCGCTCGGTCGGCTCGTCGGACAGCCCGGTCAGGGTCAGCCCGATCGCCGCAAAGGAAAACAGGAACACACGCATGTCCGCCCGCCCCACGCATATTTGCGTGGACAGGAATACCGCAAAGGCTTTGCGGACCGGTTTTGCGGAAAGTTCGAATTTTATCGATATCGAATTTTAATCGAATTGTCCGCCCTCCCGAGGCGCGGCATCGGCCGCCCCCCGGGCGACCGGCTGGCGGGGATGGATCACATCCTTGAAGGCATCGAACCCCTTCCAGGCCGGCTCCAGAGGCTCGCAGCCGGGCAGCGGCGTGTAGGCGGAGGGTTCGACGAGCTGCATCGTGGGAATATACCGCGGGCAATTCGGGAAGATCGCGCGCGCGGCCACCCGCACGATGAGTTGCGCGCCGACGGTCTCGCGCATCAGCGGATCGTCGCGGCCGATGCGCGCCGTGCCGTTCACCCGCAACCGCTTCGGCTTGCCGTGCATGGCGATGAACAGCAATCCGACATTCGGATTGACCAGCAGATTGCCGAGGCTCTTGAACATCCCGTTGCCGTCGAAGTCCGGGAAGGCGAGCTCCGACGGTCCGGTCACCCGCACGAAGCCCGGCGCCCCGCCCTTGAACGAGCAGTCCGGCCGCCCCTGCGCGTCGGCGGTGGCGATGAAGAAGTAGATCGCGCTCTCGATGAAGTCCTTGTCCTCGGCAGTGAATGCGCGCCGGGTCAGCTTCTCCTCCAGCCGGTCGGAGATTTTTCGGGATTCGAATGCGTCCTGCAGGCGGCGGTTGCCGTCATGAAACATGATGCTGTCGGTCATGGGTGCGCTCCCCGGCCGTGACGACCGCCAAGCGTGCGCCCGCGGCCGCCCGGGGGTCAAGCGCCGGCATCTGGACGAACGGCCCTATTCCCGGTCACATGCCCGCCCGAAACGTGAGGAATCGCCGGATGGCCAGGAAGTCCAAAGTCTTGAAATCCCGCCTCGCCCCGCTCGACGACGCGCAGCTCACCCCGGCCCAGCAGGCGCTGCGCGCTGCAATGTCGGCCAGCCGCGGCAAGACCACGAGAGGTGGCCCCTTCGAGGTTTACATCCGGGCCCCCGAATATGGCGATCTGGCGCAGAAGCTCGGCGCGCATTGCCGCTTTAACAGCGGGCTGCCGCCGCGGCTGTCCGAATTCGCCATTCTCGTCGTCGCGCGGCAGTGGAAGGCGCAATACGAATGGTTTGCGCACGCCCCGATCGCCGAGAAGGCAGGCGTGAAGCCGCAGACGATCAAGGACCTGCGCGCCGGGCGCGCGCCGAAATCGGCGCCCCGCGACGAGCGCGCGATCTACGACTTCATCACCGAGCTCTACAAGACGAAGCGCGTTTCGCAGAAGACCTTCAACCGCGTGCAGGCAATCCTGGGCGAGGCCGGCATGGTCGAGTTTTCCGGCATCCTCGGCTATTACGCGCTGGTCGCGATCACGCTCAACGTGTTCCAGATTCCGCTGCCCGGGAAAGAGCCGCTGCCCTTTCCCGAGCCTTAGCGCGGCTCAGTGCCCCTTGTGATCGGGTTTCGGCGTGGCTCCCACCGCTTCGACCGTGTATTCGATGTCGACCTTGCCGGCCTTCTCGAAGATCAGTGTGCCCTTGATCGGCTTGCCCTGTTCGATCGGACCCTTGAGGTCCATGAACATCACGTGATAGCCGCCCGGCTTGAGCTCCACGGTCTCGCCGGGCTTGATCAGGATTCCGTCCGGCAGGGGCCGCATCTTCATGATGCCGCCTTCCATCTTCATCTCGTGAATCTCAAGGCGTCCGGCGCCGTGCAGCGAGCCGCCGACGAGGCGGTCCTGACTGGTGCCCTTGTTGGTGATGCTGAGATAGCCGCCCGCGACGGAGGCGCCCTTGGGCGTCGCGCGCGTCCAGGGATGGTTGATGTCGATCGAGCCGACCTTGTAGTCATGCGCGAAAGCTGCGCTTGCGATGGTGGCGGCCAGAGCCGCAATGGCGATGGGCTTCACAGGATGTCTCCGGAATGGAATGGGGCCGCGCGAGCAGCCCGCGCGGTATGGAACACCGAATTTCGGTCGTGCTGATCAGCCGCGCGGAGGCGCGCGCGGCCCGAGCGAATTATACCCGATCGCGACGACCGGGCGATACGCATTGGAATGCAACCGGGGAAGGTGCCGGTGCGCTCCCGTCGGCGCCGGACGCGAGGCGGCCGGCAGGGCGGGCGCATGGCTGCACCCGCCACAGACGACGGCGCAATCGTGCGAGACGACGGCCGGTGCGGGACCGCCGTCCGGGGA
>JACAEG010000233.1 GCA_013388965.1 Pseudorhodoplanes sp.
GTCAACCTGATGGCGCTGTTCCAGGCGCTGAACCGCGAAGGCACGACCGTCATCCTCGTCACGCACGAACCCGACGTCGCGCGCTATGCCTCCCGCGTCATTCGCTTTCGCGACGGGCGGGTGCTGAGCGACGCGCGGCAATCGCCGGCCGATGCTGCGGCGGAGTTCGCCGCGATGCAGGACGAGACGCCGCACGAGCATGCGGAGGCGGCGGAATGAGATTCACCGACGCCATCCGCTCGGCGCTCGACGCGCTGCGGCTGCACAAGCTGCGCAGCGCGCTGACCATGCTCGGCATCGTCATCGGCGTCGCCGCCGTGATCGCGATGGTCGCCATCGGCGGCGGCGCGCGCGAGCAGGTGGTGGCGCAGATCAGGAGCCTCGGCGCCAACCTGATCGTGATCTGGCCCGGCAACGTGACGCAGGGCGGCGTGCGACTCGGCGCGGGCGCGGCAGCGTCGCTGACCGACGAGGATGCCGCCGCCATCGCCCGCGAAATCCCGTCCGTCCAGGTCACCGCGCCCTTCTCGCGCGGTGGCGTGCAGCTCATTGCGAGCGGCATGAACTGGGCGACCACCGCCTATGGCATCGACCTGGGCTGGTTCGAGGCGCGCGAATGGGACGTCATGTCCGGGCGCCTGTTCGAGCCGGAGGAAATCGCGCGCGGCGCGCAGGTCGCACTGCTCGGGCAGACGGTGGCGCGCACGCTCTATGGCGGCCTCGATCCCGTCGGCCAGGAGGTGCGCGTCCGCAACGTGCCCTTCCGCATCGTCGGCGTGATGGCGCCGAAGGGGCAGACCACCTGGGGCCAGGACCAGGACGACGTGATCTTCCTGCCGCTCAACGCCGCGCGCCAGCGGGTGCTCGGCCGCCACCAGGCCAATGCGCGTGCAGTCGGCTCGATCTACGTCAAGGTGCGCGACGGGGAATCGATGAGCGCGGCGGAGGAAGAGGTGAAGGCCCTGATCCGCCAGCGCCACCGGCTGCAGCCCGGTCAGGAAGACGATTTCTCGCTGCGCAACCTCGCCGATATCGCCGCGACCCGCGAGGCGAGTGCGCGCACGCTCGCGATCCTGCTGGCCGCCGTCGCCGGCGTTTCGCTCGCGGTCGGCGGGATCGGGATCATGAACATCATGCTGGTCTCGGTCAGCGAACGCACGCGCGAGATCGGGCTTCGGCTTGCGGTCGGTGCGCGCCAGCGCGACATCCTGCGGCAATTCCTGTTCGAGGCGACCGGGCTTGCCGCCATCGGCGGCGCGGCCGGCGTGCTGCTCGGGATCGGGGGCGCCTATCTCTTTTCGCATGCGGCCGGCTGGCCGCTGCTGGTGGAGCCGGCCTCGGTCGTGCTCGCGGTCGCCTTTTCGGGTCTGGTGGGCGTGTTCTTCGGCTGGTATCCGGCCTTGCGCGCCTCGCGCCTCGATCCGATCGAGGCGCTGCGCCATACGTGACGTGATCTCACGCTCAAGGCGAATGCGCTGCGCGCAATGCGAACGTCGCCAGTTACGCTCCGCGCCACCAGTTTCGAAGCCGATACCAGTATTGGCGCACGCTGCCGGAGAACAGCGCGAACAGAATGCCGACGATGACGACGGGGATCCAGAGCAGCACGATGGCCGACAGCACGACAAACAGGAGCGCCGCCGCGAGCCCGATGCCGAGCAGGATGAGGGCGATCGTAAGCGGTCCCGGCCTTTTCAGCGAGATGCGCTTGATGCCGTCGGCATCTTCCTCGACATGGATGAAGACGCTCTCGAAGGAGTTGCGCCGGCGAAAGTCCCCGCCGGGCGGGATGATCTCTGGCTCGTAGCGCGGCTGCTCGGCGCGGGGACGGTCGGGAGAATGGCTCATGCGCGGAAATATGGGACTGCCGGGAAAGCACGACAATATGGAAGACCGTCGCACCGGAAACCCGGCGTTGACGCGGATGCGGGATGCCCGACGTCAGCGCGGCGTGTTGAACACCACGCGGCAGGCGGCGCTCAGATTTGGCTTCTGATATTCCAGGCACGCGACGATGCTGTCGACGTCCGGGATGTGCCGGCTGCACAGCCGGAACACGTCCGGCATGCAGGCCGACCTGTCCTGCTCGGACGTCTGCTCCTGCGAGACGGACTGGATGGAGCGGTTCTTCGGACCGCGTCTTGTCTCGTCCGCAAGCGCCGCACCGCACCACGCGCCGACGGCAACGATGGCAAGACCGGCCGGCACAGATTTCTGGAACCGCATCGGGATCTCCGCTTTTTCTTCTGCAATGAGCAACGCGAAGATTCGAGCGCGAGTTCCGAACAAAGGCGATCCGTCCGGGCGGCAAGTTTATTCAAAAGAAGGCTCAAATCGCACTCACCGCGCAAAGCGATCCGTCAGGAAGCCTGTTCGGACCGCCTCCAGAGCGGTTTCCGCTCGGCCAGGCTCAGGCTCTTCGCCGTCATGGCCCGCTTGCCGGCATCCGCGTCGTGGCGACAGCGCCGGAAGGGACCGGCCGTCACCGGCGCGGCCGTGACGACAATCGATCGAACTGGAGTGGAAAGGCTCTAGCCGGGCCTCATCCTCGCCGCCATTGCCCAGCACAGAATGGCGACCGCATAGGCCGCCATCGAGAGAACGAGCGACACTGTCTCGCTCTGCCGAAACATCGAGACGAACATCAGGATCACGCCCGCGGCGAAAGCCACGGCCGCTATGACGGTAAGCGTCGAGGATTTTGCGGCATTCGTCATGAGAGGCCTCCGAATTCGCCGCGATTGTAGCGCAGCCGCGGCGATTCGAGAGGCCCTTCCCGTGAGCCCCTTCTGCCGGTCAGCCCGCGGCGCGGGCCTCGCGGAAGGAAATCAGGCGGCGCGCCTGCTCGTCCCACAGGACAAGCCGCACGCAGCGCAGGCTTTCGATCAGCGTCAGGCGGCCGATGCCCTTCAATTCCGGATAATCGCGCAACGCGCGCGGCAACCGGTAATAGGGAATGCCGCTGCACAGGTGATGCACGTGATGCACGCCGATATTGGCGGTGAACCAGCGCAGGACCGGCGGCAGGTCGTAATGCGAGGAGCCGTGCAGGGCGGCCTCGTGCCGGCGCCAGTCCGGCTCGCGGTCCCAGCGCGTCGCCTCGAACTGGTGCTGCACGTAGAACAGCCACACGCCAGCGGAGCCCGCGAGCAGCACGATCGGCAGGTGCACGAGCAGAAGCGCCTTGAGGCCGATGAAAGAGATCAGCACGGCCGCGATCGCGGCAACAGCAAGATTGGTCGTCATGGTGCTGAGCCACGGGCCCCAGCCGCCGCGCATGAAGCCGATGGGCAGGCGCTGCTGCAACAGAAACAGATAGGCGGGGCCGAACGCGAACATCACGAACGGATGGCGATAGAGCCGATAGCGCAACCGGCCGAGACGCGAGAGCGCGCGATATTCGGCAACCGTCAGCGTGTCGATATCGCCGATGCCGCGGCGGTCGAGATGGCCGGAACTCGCATGATGGATGGCGTGCGAGCGCTTCCAGAAATCGTAGGGCGTGAGCGTGAGCACGCCGATGATGCGGCCGGTCCAGTCGTTCGCCGCGCGGCGGCGGAAGAACGAGCCGTGCCCGCAATCGTGCTGGATCATGAAGAGCCGCACGAGAAATCCCGCCGCCGGAACGGCAAGAAGAAGCGACAGCCAGTACTGGCCGAAATAGAGCGCGGTCCAGGTCAGGGCCCACAGGGCCGCAAGCGGCAGGAAGGTGATCGCGATCTCGACAAGGCTGCGGCCGTCATGCGGCGCGCGATAGCGACTGAGAAGCTTCGTCCAGGCCCGCGCCTCGGGCGCGGCAGGCACAATGGTGGCGTCGGGATGCGCGGTCAAATCGTCTCCTTGGCTGGAACAAGACGGCGGTGAGGCCTGCGGTTATAGCCGCTCGCCCGCGTTCGCGCGAGCGCGCATTTTGCACGCATGGACCGGAAATGGCCCGCAAATCGGGATTCTCGGCCGATTCTATTCCGCCGCGGTGCGATTGCCCGCGCCGAAGCGGCGCTCGATGTAGTCGATCACCATGCTCTTGAACTCGTCAGCCACCTTCTCGCCGCGCAGGGTCGCGACCTTCTTGCCGTCGATGAAGACCGGCGCGGCCGGCGTCTCGCCGGTGCCGGGCAGCGAGATGCCGATATCGGCATGCTTGCTCTCGCCGGGGCCGTTGACGATGCAGCCCATCACCGCGACGTTGAGGCCCTCGACCCCCGGATAGGTCTTCTTCCATTCCGGCATCGAGTCGCGGATGAAGCTCTGGATGTCGCGCGCGAGCTCCTGGAACACGGTCGAGGTGGTGCGGCCGCAGCCGGGACAGGCGGCGACCAGCGGCACGAACACGCGGAAGCCCATCGTCTGCAGGATTTCCTGCGCGACCTTCACTTCCAGCGTGCGGTCGCCGTTCGGCTCCGGCGTCAGCGAGACGCGGATCGTGTCGCCGATACCCTGCTGCAGGAGAATGCCGAGCGCGGCGGACGACGCGACGATGCCCTTCGAGCCCATGCCGGCTTCGGTCAGGCCGAGATGGATGGCGTAGTCGGAGCGCGCCGCCAGCACCTGATAGACCGCGATCAGATCCTGCACCGCGGAGACCTTGGCGGACAGAATGATGCGGTTCCTGGGCAGGCCGATCTCCTCGGCGCGCGCGGCGGACAGGAGCGCGGACTGCACCATCGCCTCGCGCATCACCTCGCGCGCCTCGACCGGATTCGCCGACCGGGCATTCTCGTCCATCAGGTGCGTGAGCAATTCCTGATCGAGCGAGCCCCAGTTTGCGCCGATGCGAACCGGCTTGTTGTTACGGATGGCGAATTCGATGATGGCGGAAAACTGCTTGTCGCGCTTGTCCTTGAACCCTACATTGCCGGGATTGATGCGATACTTGTCGAGCGCCTGCGCGCAGGCCGGATGATCGGCGAGCAGCTTGTGGCCGATATAGTGGAAGTCGCCGACGATCGGCACATTGACGCCGATGCGCAGCAGCCGCTCCTTGATGTAGGGCACGGCGGCTGCGGCCTCGTCGCGGTCGACGGTGATGCGGACCAGCTCCGAGCCGGCATTGGCGAGCGCGGCGACCTGGCGCACGGTCGAATCCACGTCCGCGGTATCGGTATTGGTCATCGACTGGACGACGATCGGGGCTCCGCCGCCGACCATGACCCCGCCGACATTCACGCCCACCGACCGGTGCCGGGGCCTGGGGGCGCCGAGAACGGCGGCCTCTTGAACGGACATCGCAAACTCCTTGTTGGCCGGGTGAGTGCCAGACCCGGCCATTTTCGTCAATTTCACGCCCGGGCCTGCCGCGGACATGGCCAAAATATAGTGTCCCTCAAGGCGTTAGTGAGGGATCAGCGCGGTCTGTTCACCAGGATCAGCCCGGCGATCACCAGCACCAACGCCGCGGCGAAGGCGGGGGTGATCGGGTCGCCCAGCACGACATGACCGGCCGCCACGCCGAATAAAGGGGTCAGGAATGTGAAGGCCGAAAGACGGCTGGCGGAATACCGCACGATCAGGGCGAACCAGAGCACGAAGGTGACGCAGACGATCCATATCGTCTGATAGGCGAGCGCGGCGAGCGCGACCGACCCCGGCATGCCGGTCATGGTTTCGCCGAACGCTAGCGCGCCGATGCCGCAGACGGGAATCGAGACCGCGAGCTGGTACATCAGCGTCTTTTCCGACGAGACGCGATTGAGGCTTGTCGCCTTGATCACGAGCGTTGTGGCCGCCCAGCCCGCGGCGGCGGCAAGGATCATGGCATCGCCGATCAGTTCCTTGGGATGCAGGCCGGTCGGGACGCCGAACACGATGACGATGCCCGCGAACGACATGGCAAGGCCGATCCATTGCGAGAGCCGGAATCGGTCGCCGGGAAACAGCCAGCGCGACGCAAGCACCACGAAGAAAGGCGCGACATACAGAAACAGAACCGCGCGGCTCGCCGTGGTGTAGAGCAGCCCGCGGAAGATCAGCAGGAATTCGAGCCCGAACAGAAGGCCGGCAACGAGACCCGGCACCAGCGTGCCGTCGCGCTCCCACAGCGGCAGATCGCGCCAGCGCATCCACAGCCAGATGATGATCGCTGCGCCGATCGAGCGGATTGTCGAGTGAATGAGCGGAGGGATGTCCGGCAGCGCAAGCTTGATCGTGACCTGGTTGAAGCCCCAGCTCAGGCACAGCAGCACGATCAGCGCCGCCGCACCGGCATCGATCGGACGCACGGTGGATGCGAGGGAAGCGGGGCCTGCAGACCTCAAAACCGCACCGGTCTACGCAGTGCTCTGGCAATGCGCGCAGATGCCGCTGATCTCGATCACCGGCGATTTCGGGGAAAAGCCCGCCGCGCGCGATGCGTTGCGGATCGTCTCCCCGACCGCCTTCGAGGGCGCCTCGCCGACTTCGCTGCAGCGCTCGCAAATCAGGAACACGACGATTTCGCCCGCGCTGTGCTCGCCGACGCAGGCAACGAAGGCGTTGCGACTCTCGATGCGATGGACAAGCCCGTTCTCCATCAGAAAATCGAGCGCGCGATAGACCGTGATCGGCGCGGGCCGCGTCCCGCGCGGCGCGGTGCGCTCGATGATGTCGTAGGCGCCCAGCGGCTTGTGGCTTGCGAGCAGCGCCTCCAGCACGCCGCGCCGGATCGGCGTCAGGCGCTGTGCGCGCTCGCGGCAGATGCGTTCGGCATGCGCCAGGGCATCCGCCGAGCAGCGGCCGTGGTCATGGTCCGGGGCAAGAAAGACGGTATCGGTCATCCGCCTTCATATCAGGCCTGCAGGCGCAAAGCGCAAATCCGCGTCAACCATATGACCGGATCTCTTCGCCTTTGGTATGGTGCATTGCACAAATGATATATTGCATTGCAAAATATCAGGCCTAAGTTTGCCTGGGGGCTTTGCCTCAAGCCGGAGTTCCATGCTCAAGGACGTGACTTCCGGCGTCACCCGCCTGCTCGGGGGACGCCGCACCAAGCCGATCAATCTGGCGCTGCAGGGCGGCGGTGCCCACGGCGCCTTCACCTGGGGTGTGCTCGACCAGCTGCTGGAGGACGGGCGGCTGCGGATCGCCGGCGTTTCGGGAACCTCGGCCGGCGCGGTCAATGCCGTCATGCTGGCGGACGGGCTCGCGCGCGGCGGGCCCGCAGAGGCGCGCAAGCGGCTCGCCGATTTCTGGCGGGCGGCGAGCATCGGCGGCCCTCTGCCCGGCCCGCAGCGCGCGGTGATCGACCGTCTGCTCTCGATGTTCCCGTTCAACGCCTCGCCGATGCAGATGATGGTCGACGCAATGGCGCGGTATCTGTCGCCCTACGACATCAATCCGCTCAACATCAATCCGCTCAAGGACCTGATCGGCCGCTTCGCCGATTTCGAGGCGATCCGCAATTTCTCCGAACTCGATCTCTTCATCTCGGCGACCAACGTGCATAGCGGACGATTGCGCGTGTTCACGCGCAAGGAAATCACCGCCGACGTGATCATGGCTTCGGCGGCCCTGCCGCTGATGTTCCGCGCGGTGGAGATCGATGGCGAGCCCTACTGGGACGGCGGCTTCACCGGCAATCCGGCGATCCTGCCGCTGATCGAGGCGAACGACATCGACGACGTGCTGGTGGTGCAGATTTCCCCGCTTTCGCGCGAGACCACGCCGACCTCGGTGCGCGACATCATCCACCGCATGAACGAGATCACCTTCAACTCGTCGCTCGATACCGAGCTGCGCGCGCTGGAATATATCGGCCGAGCGAGCGCCGAGCGCGGCAAGCGCAAGTCCGGCAATGGCGCGCCGCGCGTCAACGTGCATCGCATCGTGCTCGAAAGCGCGGGCAAGAAGCTCGGCGCCGGCAGCCGCCTCAATACCGATTTCGACTTCTTCATCGTGCTGCACCGGGCCGGCAAGCGCGCCGCGCGGCGCTTTCTGGACCTGAATTACCGCGATATCGGCCGCCGCAGCACGCTGGACCTGGCGGAGGTCTCCGCCGCGAGCGCGTGATGTCGTCCCTCCTCCCGGCGGAGAGCGGTGAAGGCGTTCGCTTCCAAGGAAGCGATCAATTCTCTACACTCTCCTTCATGACTCCCGTCCCCCTCCTCTCCACCGAAATCGGGCCGGCCCGCCTCGATGTCGTCGTCGGCGATATCACGGCGCTCGACGTCGATGCCATCGTGAATGCCGCGAACCGCTCGCTGCTCGGAGGCGGCGGCGTGGACGGCGCGATTCATCGCGCGGCGGGACCGCTCCTGTTGCAGGAATGCCGGACGCTCGGCGGCTGCGAGACGGGGGAAGCGAAGATAACGGGCGCGTATAATCTAAGGGCGCGGCATGTGATCCATACCGTCGGCCCGATCTGGAACGGCGGCGTGGCGGACGAGGAGCGTCTGCTCGCCGCCTGCTATCGCAATTCGCTCCTGCTTGCGGCGGAGAACACGCTGCAATCGATCGCCTTCCCGGCAATCTCGACCGGCGTCTATGCCTTTCCGCCCGACCGTGCCGCCCGCGTCGCGGTGGGGACCGTCGTGTCGGAAATGTCGGCCGCGCCTCGCAGCATTGCGCGGGTCGTCTTCTGCTGCTTCGGGGAGGCTTCGGCGCAGCACCATCTCGATGCCTTTGCGGAGATGGGGATCGGATGAACCGTCAGGCTTTCGGCTCCGCATCCAGGCGCACGATCCAGTCTTCCAGGCCCGCGCCGGCTGCGGGATAGCGCTTCAGCACCAGCGGGTCGTGGCCGGGGATGATATGCGCCGGCGACGAGGCAAGCCGCTTCAGTGTGGCGTAGCCCTCGAGCACGTCGCCCACATTGTAGGTGATCGGAAAGATGCGGCCCTGCTCGACATGCTCGTAGAGGTGGCTGGCGTCGGACGCGAGCACGACATGCCCGCGGCGCGTCTTGACCCGCACGCTCTGCAGCCCCTTCGAATGGCCGCCGAGGTGATGCAGCGTGATGCCGGGGGCGATTTCGGCGTCGCCGTCGTGGAAATCCACGCGGCCGGCAAACACCTTGCGCACCATCGCCGCAATATCGTCGGCTTCGAACGGAAAGCGCTGGTGTGCATGGCACATGCAGCGTCCGGTCGCATAGGCCATCTCGCAATCCTGCAGGTGATAGCGCGCTGCGGGAAACAGCTCATAATTGCCGGCGTGGTCGAAATGCAGGTGGGTGCAAATGACATTCCGCACCTTGTGCGGATCGACGCCGAGCGCCTTCAGTCCCTCGCCGATCGGCCTGGAGACGTGCCGGTCCCGCTTCCTGCCCATCGCCTCGTCGAAGCCGGTATCGACGACAAAGTGGCCATGCGGGCCGGCGATCAGCCAGATGAAATAGGTGAGCGGTGCATTCGCGGTGTCGTGCGGGTCCGCGCCGATGAAATTGGCCGAATTGGGCCGGTCGTGCTTGCCATAGGCGATGGCGTAGACCTCATGAACGTCGTCTCCACTCACGATGTCCCTCCCCTCGCTGTTCCCCTCATGAACTCCGCGCGCACCTTCTCCGTATGCGCGCCGAGCGCGGGCACCGGGCCGTAGCGGCGCGGCTCGCCCGAGCGGATCGGCGCAGGAGCGGGATAGCTCACGGGACCGCTTGGCGTCTCGACGGCGATCCGCCGCAGATGAGGATGTCGGGCGAGCCCGGCAGGATCGTTGACCGGCGCAAAGGCGATATCGGCGGCGAGCAGCCTGTCGATCAAATCCTTCGCGTCCGTCGCGGCAAAGGAGGCCGCGACGCGGCCGTCCGTCTTCTCGCGATTCCTTACGCGCGCGACATTGGTCGCAAATCCAGGATCGGCAGCAAGCGCTTCGTCGCCCATGACCTTCGACGCCAGAATGCGCCATTCCCGGTCATTCTGGATCGAAATGAGAATGTCGACGCCATCGCGGGTCTTGAACACGCCATAGGGCGAGATGGAGGGATGCGCGAGGCCGAGCCGCTTCGGCGGCTGCCCGCCCTCGGTCTGCAGGAGCGGCACCGTCATCCAGTCGGCCATCGCGTCGAACAGCGAGACCGAAATCTCCGCGCCCTCGCCGGTCTTGCCGCGCGCAATCAGCGCCTCGAGGATCGCCTCATAGGCGTTCATGCCGGTCGCGACATCGGTGACGGAGACCCCGACGCGCGCCGGCCCCTCCGGACCGCCCGTGACCGAGGCAAGCCCGGAATCCGCCTGCACCAGAAGATCGTAGGCCTTGCGCTTCGCATAGGGGCCGCTCTCGCCATAGCCGGAGATCGAGCAGCAGATCAGGCCCGGATGCTTCTTGCGAAGTTCCGCAATGGGAAAGCCGAGCTTTCCGATCGCGCCGGGCTTCAGGTTCTGCACAAAGACATCGGCCTTTGCGAGCATGGCCGCGAGCAGCGCCTTGTCGTCGCTCCTTTCCAGATCGAGGACGACGGATTCCTTGCCGCGGTTGAGCCAGACGAAATAGGCGCTTTCGCCATGCACGAGGCTGTCATAGCCGCGCGCGAAATCGCCTTCCGGCCGCTCGATCTTGATCACCCGCGCGCCGGCATCCGCCATGCGGCAGGTGCAGGTCGGCGCGGCGACCGCCTGTTCGAGCGAGACGACGAGAAGGCCAGAGAGGGGAAGAGTCATGGGATATGCCGCACTCGCGCAACAACAATGGTGTCATCGCCGGGCTTGACCCGGCGATCCCGCTTAGGGACTGGCGATCTCGCCGTAAAGATCACGCCATTCAGCATTCGACTGGGCAATCATTTTGGCCTTCCAGGACCGCGGCCAATGCTTGAGGTTCTTTTCGCGCTGAATGGCCTGATAGACGGAGTCGTAAACTTCAAAATAGACGAGCCGATTGATCCCATATCGTTTTGTGAAGCTGTCGGCCGTCCCGTTCTTATGCTCGAACACACGTCGAACAAGATTGTTGGTAACGCCGACATAAATCGCGCTGCCGGGACGGCTCGCAAGGATATAAACATAGTATTGTCGCACGACTGTCCGCTCCTAAGCGGGATCGCCGGGTCAAGCCCGGCTATGACAGCGGAGTTGGCATCGCGTTTCAAGCCCAAATCGTACCTCAATACGACCGCGGCAATCCGAGCACATGCTCGGCGATGTAGGAAAGAATGAGGTTCGTCGAGATCGGCGCCACCTGGTACAGCCGCGTTTCGCGGAACTTGCGCTCCACGTCGTATTCCTCCGCAAATCCGAAGCCGCCATAGGTCTGCACGCACATGTCGGCCGCCGCCCATGAGGCGTCGGCGGCCAGCAGCTTCGCCATGTTCGCCTCCGCGCCGCAATCCTCGCCCGCCTCGTATTTGCGCGCGGCCTCATGCACCATCAATTCGGCGGCGCGCATCTGCGCGTAGGAGCGCGCGATCGGAAACTGCACGCCCTGGTTCTGGCCGATCGGCCGGTTGAACAGGATGCGCTCCCTGGCATAGGCGCCGGCCTTCTCGATGAACCACTTGGCGTCGCCGATGCATTCCGCCGCGATCAGGATGCGCTCGGCATTCATGCCCGAGAGGATGTAGCGGAAGCCCTTGCCCTCCTCGCCGACCAGATTGTCTGCGGGAATGCGCATGTTGTCGAAAAAGACTTCCGTCGTCGCATGATTCATCATGGTCCGGATCGGGCGGATGGTGAGGCCCTTGTCCTTCACCGTCCGCATGTCGACAAGGAAGACCGACAGCCCGTCGGTGCGCTTCTTGACCTGGTCGCGCGGCGTGGTGCGTGCGAGCAGCAGCATGAGATCGGAATGCTCGGCGCGCGAGGTCCAGATTTTCTGGCCGTTGACGACATACGCGTCGTTGCCGTCGCGCACCGCCGTCGTGCGCAGGCTGAGCGTGTCGGTGCCGGAGGTCGGCTCGGTGACGCCGAAGGCCTGCAGCCGCAATTCGCCCTTCGCGATGGCGGGCAGGTATTTCCGCTTCTGCGCCTCGCTGCCGTGCCGCAGCACCGTGCCCATCGTGTACATCTGCGCGTGGCAGGCGGCGCCGTTGCAGCCCGCGGCCTGGATTTCCTCCATGATCGCGGCCGCCGCGCGCATCGACAATCCGCTGCCGCCATAGGCTTCCGGGATCAACGCGGCGAGAAAGCCGGCATCCGTCAGCGCCTTGACGAATTCGGTCGGATAGGCGCGCTCGCGGTCGAGCGCCCGCCAGTATTCGCCGGGAAAATCCGCGCACAGCGCACGCACGGCCTCGCGGATCGGCGCGATGTCGGCTTCAGGCGTCGGCGGCATCATGTGTTCGTTCACTCGGCATTCACTCCCTCAAGGTCGCACGACCGTTATTCATCGCCGGCGCGCCGCGCCCGGGCACGGACGCGCGAAAGCTGACGACGAGGCCGTCGCGCCACATCTCGGTGCGGATCGTCTCGCCGGGAAAGACCGGCGCCGAGAACCGCCCGGCGATCGAACCGAGCCGCGCCGGATCATAGTCGCACATCGCTTTCAGGATGGCATGGGCCGCGATGCCGAAAGTCGCCAGGCCATGCAGGATCGGGCGGTCGAAACCGGCCGCCCGCGCATAGGCGGGCTCCGCGTGCAGCGGATTGAGGTCGCCGGAAAGCCGGTGGATCAGCGCGGTCTCGGGCCGCGTCGGCAGGTCGCAGACCGCGTCCGGCGCGCGATCCGGGATGGCGTGCGGGGCGGCCTGCTCGCGCGCGGGCCCGCCGAATCCGCCGTCGCCGCGACAGAAGGTCGTCTGGATGATGGTGGCAATCAGTTCGCCGCTGTCGGCATCGACGATCAGCCGCTCGGAGAGAAGCAGCGCGCCCCTCCCCGGTCCCTTGTCGATGACGTCGAGCATCCGGCCCTTGCCGACGACGTGTCCGCGCACCGGGACGGGACGGTGCAGCGTCAGGCTGTGCTCGCCATGCACGACCTTGCCGAAGTCGATGCCGGTGTCGAGGTCGCGCAGCCAGAAGGGCGAATAGCCGAGATTGTTGGCGAAGGTCGGAAACGCCTTCAGGTTCTTTTCATAGACGAAGGCCAGCTCTCGCTCGTTCACCGGGTCCTGCCCGAGCCCGATGCCGAGCGCGTAGAGGATCGTGTCCTTTTCCGTATAGCGCTGCTCGATATCGGGGATTTGAAGGGCGAGCAGCTTCGCGGGGTCGAGAGGCATCGCATATCTTTCATCGTCACGGCCTCTCCCCGCCTGCGGAGAGAGGAAAGGAAACTCAGCCCCACACCTCGTCCGCGATCTCGACGATCAACCGCAGCTTCGCCCATTGCTCGTCCTCGGCGAGGGTGTTGCCGTCATCGGTCGAGGCGAAGCCGCATTGCGGGCTCAAGGCAAGCTGGTCGATGTCGACGAACTTCGCCGCCGCCTCGATGCGGCGCAGGATGCCGTCGCGGCTCTCGAGCTGGCCGGTCTTGGACGTGACGAGCCCCAGCACCACGATCTTGCCCTTCGGCACGAAGCGCAAGGGCTCGAAGCCCCCGGCGCGCTCGCTGTCGTATTCCATGAAATAGCCGTGCACCTTGACGGTGTTGAACAGGATGTCGGCGACCGGCTCGTAGCCGCCGGTGGCGACAAAGCTCGAGCGGAAATTGCCGCGGCACAGATGCATGGTGACGACCATGTCGTCGGGAATGTCCGACATCGCCGCATTGATCATCGTGGCGTAGATGCCGGGGAGCCTGTGCGGATCGTCGCCGCGCGCTGCGACCTGCGCGCAAAGGGCGGGATCGCACAGATATGCGAGATTGACCTCGTCGAGCTGCAGATAGCGGCAGCCGGCATCGGCGAAGGCGCGCACGGCCTTGCGATAGGTTGTGCCGAGATCGGCATAGAAATCGTCCATCGCCGGATAGATCGACTCCGGCACCGCCTCGCGCCCATAACGGAAATGCAGCGCCGAAGGCGACGGAATCGTCATCTTGGCCGTGCGCGCGGTGTGCTCCTTCACGAAGCGGAAGTGATCGATCATCGGGTGGCCGGAAAACGCGCCGAGCCTGCTTTTCACGCGCACCTGAATATTGCGCGGCTGCGGACCCTGGAACCTGATCTTGCGCTCGCCCTCGTAGGATTCGACGCCGTCGAGCTGCTGGAGGAAATCAGTCTGCCAGGAGGCGCGGCGATATTCGCCGTCGGTAATGCCCGGCAGTCCCACCTCTTCCTGCTTGCGGATGAGCGCGATGATTTCGCGATCCTCGACCGCGCGAAGCTGCTCGGCAGATATGTCGCCGCGCGCGCACCTGTCCCGCGCCTCCTTGAGCGCGGGGGTCCGCAGCAGGCTGCCGACATGGTCGGCGCGAAACGGCGGCGTGGTGCGCTGCATCGCTGCTCAGCCCGCCAATTCCTTCCGCACGATCCTTGTCCCCTCCACCATCGCCTTCATTTTTCCGAAGGCGATGTCGCGCGGCAGGTATTTCATGCCGCAATCGGGCGCGACAACGATGCGCTCCGGCGGCACGACCCTGAAGGCGGCGCGAATGCGGGCGGCGACCGTCTCCGGCGTCTCGACCGTGAGGTCGGATAGATCGATGACGCCGAGGATGATGGTCTTGGAGGGCAGATCGCGCAGGACCGCAAGATCGAGCCTCGGCTGCGCCGCCTCGATCGAGATTTGCTGCGCCTTCGAGCCTTCCAGCTCGGCGAGAAACGAATAGCCCGCGGGCTTCTCGTGCACCACCGCGGCATAGCCGAAGCACAGATGCACCGCGATCGTGCCCGTGACGCCATCGAGCGCGCGGTCGAGCGCCCTGAGGCCGTATTGCCGCGCCTTCTCGGGATGCTGCTGCATCCACGGCTCGTCGATCTGCACGACATCGGCGCCGGCCGCGAACAGATCCTTGATCTCCTCGTTGACGGCGGCGGCGTAATCGAGCGCGAGCGCCTCCTCGTCCCTGTAGAAATCGTCCTGCGCCTGCTTGGCCATCGTGAAGGGCCCCGGCACGGTCGCTTTCACCTGGCGGTCGGTATTGGCGCGCACGAGCCTCACGTCGCGCACCTCGACCGGCTGGCGGCGGCGGATTTTTCCGGTGATGCGCGGCACCGGGATCGGCTTGCCGGAGCGGTTCAGCGTGGTGCCCGGATTGTCGATATCGACGCCCTCCAGCGCGGTCGCGAAGCGGTTGGAATAGCTTTCGCGCCGCTGTTCGCCGTCGGAGATGATGTCGAGCCCCGCGCGCTCCTGGTCGCGGATCGCGAGCAGCGTGGCGTCGTCCTGCGCCGCCTCCAGATGCTCCGGTTCCGGCAGCCAGAGATCCGTCATCCGCACGCGCGGAACCTGCTTGGACAGCTTCGCCCGGTCGATCAGCCATTCCGGCTGCGGATAGGAGCCCACGAGACTGGTCGGCAGCAGCATGATCCATCATCGCCAA
>JACAEG010000327.1 GCA_013388965.1 Pseudorhodoplanes sp.
CCCGTCGCCGATCCCGCCTCCGGCGACCCGGGCGAGGACGAGCGCTGCGACCTTTGCGCCGTCGTCCAGCTTGCGGGAAGCGCATTGCTGCCCGTCGTGCCGCAGCCGCTCCTGTTGCCGCCCGCTCCCGCTCCGCTCTGGATGCCTGCGCCCAGCGCGCTGCGCGCGCAGGCTCCGGCCGCGTTCTTCCACGCGCGCGCCCCGCCGCGCGCCTGACAGCGGGCCGCTTCGCGGCGCAGCCACTCCGCCGTCCTCGTTAGTCGTCAGCAGCGCCCGCCTCGGGCGCGCGTGGAGCATGCCATGCAATTTTCCGTGCGCCGGGCCGCCCTGTGCGGCTGCGCCTTGAGTGTCGTTTCTTTCGCCGCGCCGGCGCAGGAGATCGCGCTGCCGCCCATCGTCATCCAGTCGCACAGCCCGATCTCGAGCCAGACCGAAGGCGTGCCGCCCGGCACGCTGATCGTGGTGGAGGGCTCGTTCGCGCCGGTCACGGTCGTGACCGCCGAGGACATCCGCCGCAACACCGCCAAGACGCTCGGCGACCTGCTCATGAACAAGCCCGGCATGTCGGCCTCGACCTTCGCGCCCGGCGCCTCGCGCCCGATCATCCGCGGTCTCGACAATTACCGCGTGCGCATTCAGGAGAACGGCATCGGCGTCGCGGATGTGTCGGAGATCGGCGAGGATCACGGCGTGCCGATCGATCCCCTCTCGGCGCGACAGGTCGAGGTGGTGCGCGGACCCGCGACGCTGCGCTGGGGCTCGCAGGCGATCGGCGGCGTGGTCGATGTCGGCAACAACCGCATCCCGACCTCCGTCCCGCCGCGCGGGTTCAATCTGGAAACCTATGGCGCGCTGACCTCGGTCGATCGCGGGCTCGAAGGCAGCGTGCTGCTCGACGCGGGGCAGGGCAATGTCGCCGTCCACGCCGACGCCTTCGGGCGCAGCGCGGGCGATTACCGCATTCCGTCCTATCCGTACCTGTTTCCGCCCGATCCCGCGCCGGGCGTCGCCGGGAAGCAGCCGAATTCGTCGCTCCGTTCGGACGGAGGCAGCGTCGGCGGGTCCGTTGTGTTCGACGGCGGATACATCGGTGCGGCGGTGACGAACTTCTCGAGCCTTTACCGCATCCCCGGCATCGAGGCGACCGAGACCAACACGCGCATCGACATGAACCAGACCAAGGTGACCGGCAAGGGCGAGTTCCGCCCGCAATCGCAGGCGATCGAGGCGATCCGCTTCTGGCTCGGCGCGTCGGACTACCAGCATGACGAACTCGCCAACGAGGGCGGATTCGACGGCATCCAGCAGACCTTCACCAACAAGTCGCAGGAAGGCCGCATCGAGGTGCAGTTCGCGCCGTTCGACCTGCGCTGGACGACGGTGACCTCGGCCTTCGGCGTGCAGGCCTCGCACCAGAAGCTCGCGGCGCCGGGCGTCGAAGGCGGATTGTTCGCGCCGAACCGCACCACGACGGTCGCGGCCTATCTGTTCAACGAACTCCGCTTGACCGACATGCTGCGCATGCAGCTTGCCGGCCGGATCGAGAACGCAGCGGTGAAGGGCGCCTCGGCCGACGTGTTCGTCGATCCGGATGCGGACCTGCAGCGCGATCTCTCCTTCACGCCCAAGAGCGCGGCGGTCGGTCTCCTCCACGATCTTCCGTTCGGCATGGTGGCGAGCGCGACCGCGCAATATGTCGAGCGCGCGCCGCGCGCGCCCGAGCTGTTCTCGCTCGGCGTGCACGAGGCGACCGAGACCTTCGACATCGGCAATCCCGCGCTCGGCATCGAGAAGGCGAGCACGGTCGAAGCCGGGCTGAAGCGCGCGGAAGGCCCGTTCCGCTTCGAGGCCACCGCCTATTACACGCAATACAGGGGCTTCATCTACCGGCAGCTGACGGGCGAGACCTGCGACGAGGATTTCGCAAGCTGCGCGCCGGGCGATGCCGGCGAACTCAACCAGGCGATCTATGCGCAGCGCGACGCCACCTTCCGCGGCGTGGAAGTGGCGGCGCAGCTCGATGCAATGCCGCTGGCCGGCGGCATGCTCGGCTTCGACGGACAATACGATTTCGTGCGCGCCAAGTTCGACGACGGGACCAACGTGCCGCGCATCCCGCCGCAGCGATTGGGCGGCGGCGTGTTCTGGCGCGACGCCGAATGGTTCGCGCGCGTGGGGCTGCTGCATGCCTTCGCCCAGAACGACGTCTCCGACTTCGAGACCCCGACCGCCGGCTACAACCTGCTGCGCGCGGAGATCACGCATACGCGGCAGCTTGCGAACAACGCCTTCGGCGCGAAGGAGCTGATCGTCGGCGTCGTCGGCGACAATCTGCTCAACGACGATGTGCGAAACTCCGCATCGTTCAAGAAGGACGAGGTGCTGCTGCCCGGCCGCGGCGTGAAGGGATTTGCGACGGTGAAGTTCTGAAGGCGCGGCGATATCCATTCTTGTCCCTCCCCCTTTCAGGGGGAGGGAAGAAGCCCGTGCCGCGCCAGCACCTCGCGCACTTTCTCGACCAGTTCGCTCTCCTTGCAGGAGAATTGCGCGGGGCGCGTTTCGCGCCATTCCTGGTTCGAGGCGATGGCGGCTGCGGCCTTCGCGCCCTCGATCAGATCCTTGATCTGGACTTCGCCTTTTTCCCTTTCGTCGGAGCCCTGGATGATTGCGCAAGGCGAGTTGCGCCTGTCGGCGTACTTGAACTGCACGCCAAGATTGTTCTTCGGATTGCCGAGATAGAGTTCGGCGCGGATGTTCGCGTTGCGAAGCTGCGAAACGAATTTCTGGTAATCGGGCAGGCGGTCCTTGTCGAACACGGTGACGACGACCGGGCCGGTTTCGGCTTGCGTGCCGAGCTTGCCGATCAGCGTGAGCGCGGCCTGCAGGCGCGAGACGCCGATGGAGAAGCCGGTCGCCGGCACCGGCTCGCCGCGGAAGCGCGACACGAGACCGTCGTAGCGTCCGCCGCCGCCGACCGAGCCGAAGCGCACGGGCCGGCCTTTCTCGTCCTTGGTCTCGATCAGCAGTTCGACCTCGTAAACCGGACCGGTGTAATATTCGAGTCCGCGGACGACGGAGGGATCAATTTTCACACGATCTTCATAACCGGAGGCAGCAATTAGCTTAGCAATCTCTTCGAGCTCCTCTCGGCCTCTTTGGCCAATTTCACTCTTGGCGAGCCTGATGTCAGCCGAAGCGATTGTTTCACGCCAATCGCCTTTGTCCTCGATCAACCCCAGCACAAATTCAGTATCAGCAGCTCCGAGTCCTGCGCCCTTTGTGAAGTCGCCAGACTCATCCTTTCTTCCTGGTCCCAACAACTCCTTGACGCCGTTGAGCCCAAGTCGGTCCAGTTTATCGATTGCGCGCAGAATTGTGAGCTTAGTTTTTTCGTCAGCAACGCCGATGGCTTCCATCACGCCATCCAGCACCTTGCGGTTATTCACCTTCACCACATAGCTTCCGCGCGGAATGCCCAAAGCCTCCATCGTGTCGGCCACCATCATGCAGACCTCGGCGTCGGCCGCCATCGAGGCGCTGCCCACCGTGTCGGCATCGAACTGCATGAATTGCCGGAAGCGCCCCGGCCCCGGCTTTTCGTTGCGGAACACCCAGCCGAACCGATAGCTGCGATAGGGCTTCGGCAGCGCGTCGAAATTCTCCGCCACATAGCGCGCGAGCGGCGCGGTGAGGTCGTAGCGCAAAGACAACCATTGTTCGTCGTCGTCCTGGAACGAGAACACGCCCTCGTTTGGGCGGTCCTGGTCGGGCAGGAATTTTCCGAGCGCGTCGGTATATTCGATGGCGGGCGTTTCCACCGGCTCGAAGCCGTACAGTTCGTAGACCTGCCGGATGGTCTCGACCATCGCGCGGGTCGCGGCGATCTCGGCGGGGCCGCGGTCGGCGAGGCCGCGCGGCAGCCGCGCCTTGAGTTTCTGGGGCTTTTTGGACATCAGGTCAGTCGGTGTTGATGGAGCATCGTAGCCCGCATGGAGCGCAGCGGAATGCGGGACGACCCCGGATTACGCTGCGCTTCATCCGGGCTACGGAGCGCGCGTGTAGCAGCGAAGGGCAGCGGCGGCAACGCCGGTTCTGGTCCCTGCCCTGCAGGGGAGGGATGAGCACGCCCGCCTTGCCCCTGACACGCGGGCGGCATTCAATGCCGGGAATCACCGAGAGGTCGCCATGCCCCAGACCAGCCGCGTCCCCGTCGCCACCAGCGTCCCGAACGATCTCGAGGCGTTCTGGATGCCGTTCACGGCCAACCGCGCCTTCAAGAAGCGTCCGCGCCTGATCGCGCGCGCCAAGGACATGCACTATTACACCCCGGAAGGCCGCCCGGTGATCGACGCCGCCGCGGGGCTGTGGTGCGCCAATGCCGGCCACAACCGCGACCCCATCGTCGCGGCGATCAAGGCGCAGGCCGAGGAGCTCGACTTCGCGCCCTCGTTCCAGTTCGGCCATCCGCGCGCCTTCGAGCTGGCGAGCCGCATCGGCGCGCTCGCGCCCGGCGACCTCGACCATGTGTTCTTCTGCAATTCCGGGTCGGAAGCGGTCGACACCGCGCTGAAGATGGCGCTCGCCTACTGGAACGTGACCGGCCAGGCGCAGCGCCAGCGGCTGATCGGCCGCGAGCGCGGCTATCACGGCGTCGGCTTCGGCGGCATCTCGGTCGGCGGGCTCGGCAACAACCGCAAGCAGTTCGGCATGGCGCTGGCCGGCGCCGACCATCTGCCGCACACCTACAACCGCGAGCAGCAGGCCTTCACCAAGGGCGAGCCGGAATGGGGCGCGCATCTCGCCGACGATCTCGAGCGGCTGGTCGCGCTGCACGGCGACAACACCATCGCCGCCGTCATCGTCGAGCCGATGCCGGGCTCGACCGCGGTGCTGCCGCCGCCCAAGGGTTACCTGCAGCGCCTGCGCGCGCTCTGCGACAAATACGGCATCCTTTTGATCTTCGACGAGGTGATCACCGGCTTCGGCCGGCTCGGCCATCCCTTCGCGGCGGAGCGCTACGGCGTCATTCCCGACATGATCACCTTCGCCAAGGGCGTCACCTCCGGCTCGGTGCCGATGGGCGGCGTGATCGTGCGCAAGCATATCCACGACGCCTTCATGAAGGGGCCCGAGCATGTCGTGGAACTGTTCCACGGTTACACCTACTCCGCGCACCCGCTCGCCTGTGCGGCGGGGCTTGCGACGCTCGACGTCTATCGCGACGAAAAGCTGTTCGAACGCGCGAAGGCGCTGGAGCCGACATGGGCGGACGCGGCGATGTCGCTGAAGGGGCTGCCGCGGGTGCTCGACATCCGCACGGTGGGGCTCACGGTCGGGATCGATCTCGCCTCCAAGCCGGACGCGGTCGGCAAGCTCGGCTACGAGGCGATGGAGCGCGGCTTCCACGACGAGGGCATCATGTTCCGCATCATGGGCGACTCGCTCGCGATGTCGCCGCCGCTGATCGTGAGCGAGGCGCAGATCGGCGAGATTTTCGGGAAGGTCGCGAAGGTCATCAAGGCGCTGGCCTGATCCATTCCCACAAACTGTGTTGTCATCGCCGGGCTTGTCCCGGCGATCCCGTTCAGGGTCGCAACGACCATGCGGCAATTCTGCGTCTACATCCTCGCAAGCCGTCCAGGCGGGGCGATTTATGTCGGCGTGACCAGCGATCTCGTTCGCCGCGTCTACGAACACAAGAACGGACTGGTCGAAGGATTCACCAAGCGATACGGAATCGACAAGCTCGTCTATTTCGAGGTTTA
Organism: Pseudorhodoplanes sp.; assembly: GCA_013388965.1. Lineage (GTDB taxonomy): Bacteria > Pseudomonadota > Alphaproteobacteria > Rhizobiales > Xanthobacteraceae > Pseudorhodoplanes. The sequence goes on from JACAEG010000327.1 coordinate 5,766, forward strand.
CGACAGTGCTCCGGCTGCGTTGCAGCGCGAGAAGAATATGAAGCATTGGCCGCGTTCCTGGAAAACGAAATTGATTGCGCAGACGAATCCGATGTGGCGCGACCTGTACGAAGAAATCGTCTGACACCGTTGCGTCCCCAAGCGGGATGGCCGGGACAAGCCCGGCCATGACGGGTTGGATGGAGGCGCGCGCTATCGCCCCTGTTGTTCGAGACGCGGGGTGCGTCTTCATTCCGTGTTCCTCACTTGAACAGGTGAGGGGGAATGGCGCGCCGAAAGACGCGGGCATTCCGAATATTGCGCTTCGCCTCTCGACGAAGCGCCGCCTTCCGGCGCGCCACTCGCGGCGTTCTCACTCCGACGGCGGGCCGCGCTTCGCCCCCGGACCTTGTGGCCCGGATTGTTCAGCCGGCTCCCGGCAGCGGCCCATCAGTGGCCGCGGGCGGTGCCCCGCCGTCGCCCGGGACCGTGCGTGCGAGGCACGGGCGCAGGCGCCGCACCCGCTCCGCCTTCAAGACGCCTCCGGAAGGCGCCCCTCGTCGAACGGGTGATAGGACTATAATCAAGATAGGAATATTGTCAAGAAACTATTTCGCGACCACGAGTTCAGTATTCGTCATGGCCGGGCCGGCGCGGAGCGCCGTGACCCGGCCATCCCGCTCAGGCTGGTAAGGTGCGCGCCTAAGCGGGATCGCCGGGACAAGCCCGGCAATGACGTGGAACGAAAACCGTGCGCTTTTGGTCGCGCCCCGGAATGACGGCTGGCGCAGCCGTTATTTCTCCGGCGGCAGGATCGCCCAGCCGAAGGCGGTGCTGTCGGACTTGCCGCGATTTCGCACCGTGAATGGCGGCTGCACCTGCGCGCCCCTGAAAATCCGCTCATACTCGGACTGGAGATTTTCCCGGTCCGGCTCGGTCCACAGCAGCACCGCGCCCTTGCGGCGCAGATCGGCGAGATCGATCCACGGACCGCGCTGGGGCTTGCCGTCGATCAGCACGCGCGGGCGGATGCCCGGCGCGTAATGCGAGACATTGCCGCCGAGCCACATGGTCGAGATCACGTAATCGAGCGGCCTGCCGGTCTTCTCGCGGAAACCCTCGGCGACATGCCGGGCCAGCGCCTCGCCGGGAAAGCGCGAGGCGTAATAGGCGTCGCTCCGCTGCGGCAGGATACCGTAATGCACAACGAAGCCGACGATGTAGGTCGCGGCGATGCCGGCCCAGGCCGCCGCGGTGTATTTGACGCGCAACGCCTCGACCACGGTGCGCGAGGCCATCACGATCCACAGGCCGAAGAACAGCCAGAGCGGATAGCCCCACAGCGTCACGAGCCCGCGTCCGGTGACGATCGACAGCGCGAGCACGACCGCGACCGGGCCGAAGGCGAGCAGGGTCACGATCCGCCGGTCGAAGGCCTGCGCATCCTCGCGCCGCTCCACATTCACGAACATCGTGCCGGCGATGAACACGGCCGGCACCAGCGCAAACAATTGCAGGCCGAGGAAACGGGCGGGGTGCCAGAGATGATCGAGCGGGCCGCGCGCCGGCAGCGAGCGCTCGTCGGCATAGCGCAGCGGCAGGAAATCGTTCTGCACCAGCCAGACGAGATGCGGCGCGGCGACAAGGAGCGCGATCGCGGCGGCAAGCCACGGGCCCGCCGTCGCGAGGCTGCGCCGCGCCTGCGGATCGAGCAGCAGGAACAGCGCCATCGGAACCGCGAGCACGACGACGAAATATTTCGCCCAGACCGCCGCGCCGAGCGCGATGCCGAGCAGGACCCAGTGCACGAGCCGCCCGCCGCGCAGGGCGGCGTGAAAGGCGAAGCCCGCCATCGCCCAGAATGGAAGCTGGATGACGTCGTGATTGAACTTGGGCGCGGTGAAGTTGAAATAATGCAGGCCGTCGATAATCAGCACCGCGGCCATCGCGCCCCAGCCGCCGACGATCCTGCGCGCGGTGGCGAAGACGAAGGCGAAGGCGGCGATCACCGTGAGCTGCGCGAACAGGTAATAGGCGACGTCGCTGCCGAAGGCCCGGTAAAGGATTTCGACGATCCACCACGGCAGCGGCGGCAGCTTGTCGTGGCCGAGCTGCCATTCGCGCCCGTAAACGAGGGCCTCGATCAGGTCGAGCGGCAGATTGGGAAAGAGCAGAGCCGGCAGCAGCGTCCAGACGACCGCGTGCAATGCGGCAAAGACCGCAAAGGCCGCGACCGGGTTTTCCCAGATCGCGGACCAGGCCGCCAGACGGCCTGACGGCGGAACCGGTGGATCGGCCGTCAGCATGTGCGCGCGGCGGGATCGGCGGTTGCGCTTGCGCGCGGCGCGCGGCTCGTGGACAGTAAGCACGGGACCGGCGAATCACGGCCTGCGCCGGCCGCAATCATGGCTCGCCCGATGCTTCGGCTCTCTGCCATCTTCATCGCTGTCTGCGTCGTCCTGATTTCGGCCTCGCTCGGGGCGATGGTTTACCTCATTTTCGGACTGTCGGGTTGGGAATCTGCCGTCGTCGGGCTGGCGGCCCTGGCCGCGCTCGGGCTGATCAACGCGGTCTCCGCCCGCCTGCGCGACCGCAGCGACGTGGCGACCCAGATCACCGATCTGTCGCGCGGCATGGCCGACCTAGCCCGCCAGGTGGCGGAGATCGCGCGCCGCTTGAGCGCGGCCGAGATCGAGCTCGGTTCGGTGGAGCGCCGCAGCCGCGCGATGGCGCAGCCGCTGGCCGGCGAGATCAGCGAGATCGGCAGCCTGATCAAGCAGCTCGCCGAGACCGCCGCCGCGCACGAGGCCGCCATCGCGGCCCTGAAGGAGGGGCGCGCCGCCGCAGCCCCCGACGCGGAGCCCGCGCGCGAGGCCGCGGCGGAAATCGGGACCGGAGCGTCCGTGGACATGCCGGAGGACGGCGCGCCGACGACGGTCACGCCCTTCCGGGCCGCGACGCTCGCGCCGAAGCCGGAAGCGCCCGCGGCGCCCAATGCCGGCGCGACCATCGCCGCGTCCGGCTATTTCAAGGGGAAGAGCCGCGACGAGATCGCGGCCTTCATCCGCGCGGCGCTCGAGACCAACCGGCTCGAACTGCACCTGCAGCCGATCCTGACGCTGCCGCAGCGCAAGGTGCGCTATTACGAGGCG
>JACAEG010000112.1 GCA_013388965.1 Pseudorhodoplanes sp.
GCGCTGTTCGGCGAGAAATACGGCGACGAGGTGCGCGTGGTCGCGATGGGCGAGAGCGGAGGCAATGCGCTCGGGTGGTCGGTCGAGCTCTGCGGCGGCACGCATGTGAAACGCACCGGCGATATCGGCGTGATTTCCGGCCTGACCGACAGCGCGGTTGCCGCCGGCGTGCGGCGCCTGGAGGCGCTCACCGGCCGCGCCGCCCGCAAGGCCGCCAACAACGTGATTCAGCTCGCCAAAGCGGCATCTGCGGAACTTCGCGTGCCGCTTGAGGAAATGCCGGTACGCCTCTCCCAGATCATGGACGAGCGCAAGAGGCTCGAGCGCGAATTGGCCGACGCGAGGAAGAAGCTTGCGATGGGCGGCGGCGCCCGGCCGGCCGGGGATGACGGCGTCAAGATCGTCGGCGCCGTCAAGCTGCTGGCGCGCGCCGGGACGGGCATCGACATCAAGGACCTCAAGGGTCTCGCCGACGAGGGCAAGAAGCAGGTCGGCTCGGGCGTGGTCGCGCTGGTTGCGACCAGCGACGACGGGAAGGGGAGCATCGTCGTCGGCGTCACGCCCGATCTTGTGTCGCGCTTCTCGGCCGTCGATCTAGTGCGCAAGGCGTCGGAGGTTCTGGGCGGCAAGGGCGGCGGCGGCAAGCCCGACATGGCGCAGGCCGGCGGGCCCGACGGCTCGAAGGCGAAAGCCGCGCTCGCGGCGATCGAGGCCGCGCTCGGCAGCGCGTGAGCGCGTGCGGTCAAAAAAAGTCCCGGCGCGGCGCGTGACGAAACCCGGCCGCCACCTGCTAAGAGACGCCTCCAGAATCGCATTCTCCATGCACGAAAGGGGAGCCGGGTCGTGCTGCACGCCGAGGGGCTGAAAAGCATCCTGATCTTTCTGGTCGCCGCCGGCATCATCGTGCCGCTGCTGCACCGGGTGCGGCTCGGCACCGTGCTCGGCTTCCTGCTGATCGGGCTCGCCCTCGGGCCCTACGGCCTCGGCCAGCTCGCCGGACAGTTTCCGTGGATCCAGTACATCACCTTCGACGATCCCGCGCGCGCCGAGCCGCTGGCCGAACTCGGCATCGTGTTCCTGCTGTTCCTGCTCGGCATGGAATTGTCGATGCCGCGGCTCTGGCAATTGCGCCGCTATGTGCTCGGGGTCGGGCTCATCCAGGTGGTGGTGTCGAGCTTTGCCATCGGCATGGCGGTGCGCTGGAGCGGGCTGCCGCCGCCCTCCGGCATCATTCTCGGCATGTGCTTCGCGCTCTCCTCGACGGCGATCGTGATGCAGCTTTTGATCGACCAGCATCGCCAGGCCGCGCCGGTCGGGCGCATCGCTCTGTCGGTGCTGCTGTTCCAGGACCTGATGGTGGTGCCGATCCTGTTCGTCATCGGCATCCTGGAGGCGCGCACCGCCGGCCAGCACGGCATCGTCCAGCTGCTCACGCCGTTCGGGCAGGCGCTCGCTGCGGTCGTGCTGATCATGGTGATCGGCAAATACATCGTTACGCCGCTGATGCGATCGGCGGCGCGCACCGGCAGCCGCGAACTGATCATGGCGATCTCGCTCGTGATCGTCGTCGGCATCTCGGCGGCGACCGGCGCGTCGGGCCTCTCGACCGGACTCGGCGCCTTCCTCGCAGGGCTGCTGCTCAGCGAAAGCGAATATCGCCACCAGATCGAGGTCGATCTCGACCCGTTCAAGGGGCTGCTGCTCGGCATCTTCTTTGTCACCGTCGGCATGGTGATCGAACTCACGGTCGTGTGGAAATATATCGGCTGGGTGCTGCTGGCCCTGTGCGGCCTGATCGCGGTCAAGGCCGCCATCCTCTATGTCGCCGCCCGCCTGTTCCGCGTGTCGCGCCCGCATGCCGCCGAAGTCGCGCTGCTGCTCGCGCAGGGGGGCGAATTCGCCTTCATCGTGATCGGGCTTGCGCGCGGCAAGGGGCTGCTGCAGCCGGACATCGCCACGTCCGCCATCGCGGTCGCCGGGCTCAGCATGATGGTGACACCGCTGCTCGCCATCGTCGCCCGCCGGCTCGGCGAGTATTTGGACCAGCGCGACAACGACGATCACGCCGCAGCCGAGGAGGAGATCGGCGAATTGCGCGACCATGTCATCATCGGCGGCTTCGGCCGCGTGGGGCAGACCGTGGCGCGGGTGCTGGACAGCGAGAACGTCCCCTGGGTCGCGCTCGATATGCACGGACATGTCGTCACCGAGCACCGGGAGGCCGGGCGCATGGTCTATTTCGGCGACGCCAGCCGCGGCGAAATCCTGGAACGGGCCAGCGCCAAGCGCGCGCGCGCCTTTGTCGTCACGCTGAGCGGATCGGAGGCGACCGAGCGCATGGTGGCGGAAATCCTGAAGCTGCGTCCGCGCGCGGTGATCTTCGCGCGCGCCAAGGATGCCGAGCACGCTGCGCGGCTCATCCGGCTCGGCGCCGCGGCGGCGATTCCCGAGACGGTGGAAGCAAGCCTGCAGCTCGCGGGACGGCTGCTGGAAACGCTCGATTTTCCCGAGGACGTGGCGGCCCAGCGGATCGCGGATATCCGCATGGCGGAGGTCGAGCGGCTGCGCAAGGCCAGCAAGCGTCACAAGGCCTGACGCCGCGGCGCGGCGATCCCGCGGGCGCCCCGCGTGAAAATGTTCCACAATGTGGACTATTCGGACAATCCCTTTGACACCCTGCGAACCCGGCGCTTGTTGGGGCCGACGCTGCGACGACAGCGAAATGTCCGGGCAGGAAACACGTGTATCGCTTCTTCGACGGACTCAACGGCTCCCGCATCACGCGCGACTATGTCGCGCAGGCGCTCGCGCATGGCGTCGAGGTCGTTCACGTCACGGTCAACAATTTCACCTTCGTGCGCCCATATCCGACGCTGAGGGAATCGCTGAACGAGCTTGCGGCCATCCGCGCGCATTACGACACCCTGAGCGACGTGACGCGGATCGTGCAGACCGCGCAGGATTTCGAGGCCGCGCGCGAAAGCGGCAAGCTGGCCGTCGTGCTCGGGTACCAGAATGTCCCGCCCGTCGAGGCCGATCTGCGCATTCTTGAACTCTTTCACGATCTCGGCGTGCGTTGCATCCAGATCGCGCACAACAATGGCGGGCCCTATGCCGGCGGTTGCGCCGACAGGCCGGATGCCGGTCTGACCCCGCTCGGGCGCGATCTGATCGCGGAGCTCAACCGTCTGCGCATCGTGATCGACGTGTCGCATACGGGCGATCGCAGCAGCATCGAGGCGGCGGAAGCCTCGCGCGCGCCGGTCTGCGCGACCCATGCCAACGCGTTTGCGATCTGTCCCAACCTGCGCAACAAGTCGGATGCTTTCCTCGACGCTCTGAAGGCCAAGGGCGGCGTGATCGGCCTGTGCTACCTCACGCCGCTCGTGCGCATGGATGGCGCGAAGCCGACGCATGAGGATCTGGCCGCGCATTTCATCCACGTTCGCGAGCGCATCGGCGCGAGCCATATCGGCATCGGCTCCGATTTCATCGAGGGCCAGCCGCCGGAACGTTATGCGGAGTTCCTTCGCAAGCCGGAGGTCTACGGCACATGGCCGTGGCGCTTCCCGGTCGTCGATCTCGCCGACCAGCAGGCCTTTCTTGCATCGCTGCCGGCCCGGGGCTTCGGCGAAAGCGATGTGGCAGGCGTTGCCGGCGCAAATTTCCTGCGCGTGTTCAAACAGATTCTGCATTGAGGGAGGCCGCCATGAGCGCTCAGCCGGTCAAGACCGCATCCGACAAGACGCTGACGGGAAAGGTGCCGCGCGAAGCCATCCGCATGATGGAATTGCCGCGAGTACCCAAGGCCATGATCGAGGGGTTCCTGTCGCTCGGCGACATGTCGAGCACCGTCTCGGACGCGATGGACGAGATCGGGCTGTATGGCGTGGTGCCGGCGTCGAAGCTGCGGCCGACCATCGCGGGATCGCGCATCTGCGGCCCGGCGCTCACGCTGCGCAATATCGAGCAGCCCTTTCAGGCCTACAAGGGCGCCCAGGACCGGGCCTCGCGCCTCGCCGAGATCGAGGCGCACAATCTCGCGCAGCCCGGCGACGTGCTGGTGATCGAGGGCATTCCCGACATTTCCAACATGGGCGGCATTTCCTCGACCATCGCCAAGCGGCAGGGTGAGGCCGCCGCCATCGTCGATGGCGCCATCCGCGACGTGCGCGAATCGGTCGAGATCGGATTCCCGCGCTGGGCGTCGTCGGTCAGCCCCATCACCGGCAAGTGGCGCATCCAGACGGTCGAGATCAACGGGCCGATCCGCATCTGCGGCGTGCCGGTGAAGCCGGGCGATATCGTCGTCGCCGACGACGACGGCGTGTGTTTCGTGCCGCTGGAGCATGCCGAGCTGGTGCTCCGGCGCTCGATCGAAATCCGCGACGGCGAGAAGCGCCGCTACGACGACATCCGGGCGGGCGTTCCGGTCCCCGATCTCGCGCAGCGCACCTACGTCTACAAGTTCGAGAAGTAATCGCGCATCCGGACGGCAGAAGCCGGCGCATTTCCAGGACAGGAGGAATTCATGCTGAACAGACGTCAAGTCACGCTCACCGGCCTCGCGGCCCTTGCCGCGTCGAGCGGCCCGTCCTTCGCGCAAGGCTGGCCCACCAAGCCGATCACCTTCGTCGTGCCGCTGGCGGCGGGCGGCGGCGTCGACATGATGGCGCGCCTGCTCGCCGAGAATCTGGGCGAGGCGCTCGGCCAGCGCGTGATCGTCGAGAACCAGGGCGGCGCCGGCGGCACCATCGCGGCGGCCCGCGTCGCACGCGCAGATCCCGACGGCTACACCTACATCTTCCAGTCGGTCTCGTCGGCCGTGGTCAATGCGCTCGTCTACAGGAATCTCTCCTATGACCCGGTCAAGGATTTCGCGCCCGTCACGCTCTTCTCGCGGTTTCCGCTGGTCGCCACGACCAACCCGGAAATTCCCGCAAAGGACCTCAAGGAGTTCATCGCACTGCTGAAGGCCAATCCCGACAAGTACAGCTATGGAAGTTCGGGCGTCGGAACGGTGACGCATCTCGCGGGCGAATTGTTCAAGTCGCTCACCGGCGTCCAGATGGTGCATGTGCCCTATCGCGGGAATTCGGCGGTGCTGACCGACCTGCTGGCCAATCGGGTGGCGCTGACCTTCGACGGGATTGCGCCGCTGCTGCAGCACATTCACGGCGGAACGCTGCGCGCGCTCGGCGTCACGACCGCGGAGCGCTCTCCGGCGCTGCCGGATGTCCCGGCGATGCGGGAAGTGATCCCGGGTTACGAATTGCCGTTCTGGACCGGACTCTATGCGCCGGCCAGGACGCCGAAGGAGATCATCGACCGCGTCGCCGCCGAAACGGCGAAGATTGTCGGGAAGCCCGAGGTGGAGAAGCGGCTCGGCGAGCTCGGCGTCGTGGGCGTCGGCATGCCGGCCGGGGAGTTCGACACGTTCTGGCGCCAGCAGCTTGCCTATTACGGCAAGATCGTCGAGGCCAACAAGATCACGGTCGGCCCGTAGCACGCGCCCGCCGCGCCGGCGCCCGCAGCTTCTGCTCGATCGAGCGGCGGGCGCGCTGCAGCGCGGCGACGACAGCGGCGACATGGCTGCGCGTCATGCGTTCGCGGATCGCCCCGACGCTGAGCGCCGCGACCGTCCGGTTCCTCCGGTCGCGGATCGGCATGCCGATACCGCACACGGCGCGAATGACGAGCCCGTCGCTGAAGCCGTAGCCCTTGCCGCGCGCGTCCTTGACGGCCGCAAGGATCGCCTTCGCGCTTGCGTTGGGAAGGCGGCGCAGCCGGCCGCGATTGGCTTTCATCACGGCCTCGGCCTCGGCCTCCGAGAGGTCCGCGAGCAGGGTGACACCTGCCGCGCCGACGCCGAGCGGGCGCCGCGTGCCGATCTCGCCCGTCAGTGCCTTGATCGGGTAATGCCCGAGCTCGCGCGCAATGCAGACGACGTCGTTGCCCGAGCGCACCATGAGATAGGCGGTGTCGCCGGTGTCCTCAGCGAGGCGGCGCATGTCCTCGCGCGACAGCTCGCGCAGGTTCTGCAGGTCCTCGGGCGCAGAGACGGAGAGGATCGAGATTTCCGCACCGAGGAAATAGCGTCGGCTCTTCTTGTCGAAGGTCGCGAAATCCTGCCGCACGAGCGCGCGCGCAATGCGGTGGAGGGTCGGCTTGGTGAGGCCGGTGCTGCGCTGCAGGTCGGCGAGCCGGCGGCCGAATTCGCCGCTGGATGCGATCTCGCGCAACACCCGCAGCGCCCGCTCAAGCGCCTGTGCTCCCGAGCGGGGAGGAGGCGCGGTCGCCTTGGCGCGCCGGGAGGCCGCTTGACGCGCGGCTGCCCCTGCGCGCCGGGTCGGCGTCAAGCCATCGCCTTCTTCAGGTTCTCGTCGATCTTGTCGAGGAAGCCGGTGGTCGACAGCCATTTCTGGTCCGCACCGATCAGCAGCGCGAGATCCTTGGTCATGAAGCCGGACTCGACGGTGTCGACGCACACCCTTTCGAGCGTGCTGGCAAACTTCGCAAGTTCGGCGTTGTTGTCGAGCTTGGCGCGATGGGCGAGGCCGCGCGTCCAGGCGAAGATCGAGGCGACCGAATTGGTCGAGGTTTCGCGTCCCTTCTGGTGCTCGCGATAGTGGCGCGTCACCGTGCCGTGCGCCGCTTCCGATTCCACCACCTTGCCGTCCGGCGTCATCAGCACCGAGGTCATCAGGCCGAGGGATCCGAAACCCTGCGCCACGACATCCGACTGCACGTCGCCGTCGTAGTTCTTGCAGGCCCAGACATAGCCGCCCGACCATTTCATCGCGGCGGCCACCATGTCGTCGATCAGACGGTGCTCGTAGGTGATCTTCCTCTTTTCGAACTCGGCCTTGAACTCGGCGTCGAAAATCTGCTGGAACAGCTCCATGAAGCGGCCGTCATACTGCTTCAGGATGGTGTTCTTGGTCGACAGATAGACCGAGTAGTTGCGATTGAGCCCGTAATTGAACGAGGCGCGCGCGAAATCGCGGATCGAGTCGTCGAGATTGTACATCGCCATCGTCACGCCGGAGCCCGGCGCCTTGAACACTTCCTTCTCGATCACCTTGCCGTCGTCGCCGGTGAACTTGATGGTCAGCGTGCCCTTGCCGGGAAACTTGAAATCGGTGGCGCGATACTGGTCGCCGAAGGCATGGCGGACGATCACGATCGGCTTGGTCCAGCCCGGCACGAGGCGCGGGATGTTCTTGCAGATGATCGGCTCGCGGAAGATCGTGCCGCCGAGAATGTTGCGGATGGTGCCGTTCGGCGAGCGCCACATTTCCTTCAGGCCGAATTCCTTCACGCGGCCCTCGTCCGGCGTGATGGTGGCGCATTTGACCGCGACGCCGACCTTCTTCGTCATTTCGGCAGCGTCGATCGTGACCTGGTCGTTGGTGGCGTCGCGATGCTGGATGCCGAGGTCATAATAGAGAAGTTCGATATCGAGATAAGGGTGAATGAGCTTGTCCTTGATGAGCTGCCAGATAATGCGGGTCATCTCGTCGCCGTCCATTTCGACGACGGGATTGGCAACCTTGATCTTCGACATTGAAAAACCTTTGCGGGCGGCGTCGTGGCGAGGGCGGGGCGGCTGCGATCTGGCGCGCGCCCGAATGACGCCATGCCGCCCCGTGGGCGTGCCTATAGCATCCGTTCGTGCCGCTCGAAAAGCCGACCAAAGGGGGAAATTTCGGGCGTTTCTTCAGGACGGTCAGGCAAATCCGTGCCGCAGCTTGGCGAGGTAATTGCCCACGAATTTTTCGGGACCGACATGGACGACATTTTCGGTGACGACCGACCAGATTTCGCCCCCGCAGCCCTCGGTCCAGCGGCGGCAGAAGGCAGCGTCCTCGCCGCCATAAAGCCCGTCCTCGTTCGGCAGCGGCTCGAAGCATTGCAGGACGCCGGTCCTGAGGCCGAACCGGGCATATGAGTCCGCAATGCGCTCGCACCAGAGTTCCGGATAGCGCGCCTTCATCGCCTCCAGCGCGTCGCGGCGGATCAGGAGCACGCCCGCGCCGGTCTTGCTGACGCGCACGCAGGCGCCGTGCATCGCGATCTCGCCGGGGGAGCGCTGCAGGACCGAGCCCGCATTCACATAGTCGATAGCGACGAGGCGCGCGACATTCGGGTCCGCGATCCGGTCCTTCAGGGCATAGAACCGGGCAAGGTCCAGAGCGCGATGCGGCGACATGGCGCCGACCACAGGCTTGTCCGCCTCGAGCATGCGCTCCACCAGGACCGGGCCGAATCCCATGTCGGCGTCGATGAACAGGAGATGGGAATAGCTCTCGTCCTCCAGGACGAGGCTCGCATAGAGATTGCGGAGGAAGGGCAGGATCGACGAGGACAGGAGCTTGGGTTCGAAGCGGATTTCCGGGCGTTTTTCGCGGAAATGGTCGAGCAGCCACAGCAGCGCCTCGACATAGGTGGTGGTGACCTGCCCCCCGAAGGCCGGCGTGCCGATCAGAATTTTCATGGTGCCGCTCCCCGAATCGCCGCGGGATGATGGCATGGGTGCGTGCTTTCGCGCTCCATCGCTCGCCGCTATACCCCGCCGCGGAGAACAAGCATGCCCGGCGCCGGAACCGACAAGACCAGGAACTGGACGATCGCGCCCGCGCCGGTGGTGGTGCTGGTCGAGCCGCAACTCGGCGAGAATATCGGCGCGGCCGCGCGCGCGATGGCGAATTTCGGGCTGTCGCGGCTCCGACTCGTCAAGCCCCAGCAGGGCTGGCCCAACGAGAAGGCGCGCATCATGGCCTCGGGCGCCGACCGCATTCTCGAGCAGGCGCGGCTTTACGAGAGCCTGCGGGAGGCGATCGGCGATTGCACCTATGTGGTCGCCGCGACAGCGCGCGGGCACGATCAGGCCAAGCCCGTGATCGGCGCGGACGAGGCCGCGCGCCGGCTCGCGCCGCATGTGGCGGCGGGGGAGAACGCCGCGATCGTGTTCGGGCGCGAGCGCAACGGTCTCGAGAATGACGAGGTCGGGCTTGCCGACGCCATCGTCACGCTGCCGGTCAATCCGGCCTTCGCCTCGCTCAATCTCGCGCAGGCCGTAGTGATCCTCGCCTATGAATGGTTCAAGCAGGCGACCGGCGGAGCGCTGCCTTTTGCCATGCCGGACAAGTCGCCGCCAGCGCCGCGCGAGCAATTGCATGCGTTTTTCGACGAACTCGAGCGCGAATTGGAACGAATCGAATATTTCCGCCCGGAAGAAAAGCGCGGCACCATGCTGATCAACATGCGCAACATCTTCCACCGCATGCAGCCGACCCAGCAGGACATCCGCACGCTGCATGGGGTCATCACCGCGCTGGTGCAGGGTCGCAAGGGGCCGGCGCGCGGCGGCGTGCTCGACGGCGCGCAGGCGGAAATGCTGCGGACCCTGCTGGCGGAGCGCGGCGAGGGCGCGACGCCGGACGCCCGCTCGCCGATGCGCGGCCTGGCGAAGCTCCTGCGCCGCAACCCGACCGAAGCCGAGCGGATTTTGTGGACGCATATGACCAATGACCGCCGCTTCATCGGGCTCGGGTTCAAGCGGCAGACCCCGGTCGGGCCGCATATCACCGACTTTGTATCGTTCCCCCTGCGCAGTGCGATCGATCTCGTGCCACAGCAGGAGAGTGCGGAGGCTGCCGCGACCCGCGCGGCACGATCTGATTATCTCAAGGAGCGGGGCTATCGCGTGATCGAGATTCGCGCCGAGGAGGTGGAACGGGACGTCGAGCGCGTGCTCGACACCATCGCCGGGACGATTGAAGCGAAGCCCTTATCGACCGGAACGCGGGCTGCTGCCGCTCCTCAGGACGGGGATTCTGACTAGGTCCCCATAGCGTCTCGAGCCGAAGGAATGCTCAGTCGCCGCTCAGCTTCCTCACCTGTTCCGCCACGCCGGCGCGCAGCATGCCGAGATCGCTGCCGATCGCAAGGAAGCGGAAGCCGCGTCTGGCGGTCGCGAGCGCGCGATCGGCATTGGCACAATAGAGACCGGGAACCTTGCCGGCCTTTTTTGCCGCGGCCAGGATCAGCTCGAGTGTCGTCTCGACCTCGGCGGAATGCGGGTCCTGCGTCCTGCCGCCGGTCAGCGCAATCGAGAGGTCTGACGGCCCGACGAACAGGGCATCGATGCCCGGAACGGCCGCGATCGCCTCGACATTCTCCAGCGCCTGCCGCGTCTCGATCATGGCGAAGGTGACGGTCAGCGCATTCGCCTCGCGCAGGTAAACATGCTGGTCCATGCCGGTCAGCATGGTGGCCCGGGTCGGTCCCCAGCTCCGCTCGCCGAGGGGCGGAAATTTGGTAGCCGCGACGAAGGCGCGGGCGTCGGCGACGGTGTTGATCATCGGCGCGATGATCCCTTCGGCGCCGAGATCGAGCATGCGCGCGGCGGTCGCGAAATCGCCGAGCGGCACGCGCACGACCGGCGAGGCGCCGGCGTGACGCACCGATGCAATCGCCTGCGCGCTCGCGGCCACGTCATAGGCGCCGTGCTGCTGATCGAGCGTGACGGCCGAGAATCCCTCGCGGGCGAGCGTTTCGGCCACGAGCGGCAGGCCGAGCCCGCACCAGCCGGTAAAGACCGTCCCGCCCGCGCGCAGCCGCGCGGCGAGGGTGAAGCCGGGCAGGTCGGGCATGCGGGTCAATCCTTGCCAATGGCGATCTGGTAGCCGCGATCGATCATGCGATAGCCGCCCTCATGGGCCCTGAGGAAGGCGTCGATCCCGAGCTTGGGATTCTGCGTCACGTCCTCAAATCCGTACCATTCGTAATCGTCGAAAATCATCAGGCCCCCGCTTGCGAGCAGCGGCCAGGCGAGGGCGCCGTCCGCGAAAACGTCGGCCGCGAGGTGGCTGCCGTCGACATAAACGACATCGAACAGACGTCCTTCGACGCCCAGTCGCGGCAATACCTGCAAGGAGGAGCCTTTGATCTTCTCGATGCGATCCGAGAAGGCCGCGACATTGCTGTCAAACCTGCGCTCGGATTCGGGAACCAGCGCCGCGAAATGCGGATCGACGGCGTGTTCGAAATTTCCCGTCCACGGATCGATGCAGGTCAGCCGGGCATGCCGCAGGTAATTCAGGAAGAACAGGGCGGAGCGGCCTTCCCAGGACCCGATTTCGAGCACGCGCGCCGGCTGCTCGCGCCAGGACGCGAGCAGTTGCGCCCAGCGCGGGAAATGCCAGGTGGTCCAGTCGGCCGTGAAGGATTTGCCGTCGTACCATGCGGCTGCATCGGCCTCGGAAAAAGGCAATACGCTCACGGCCGAGATTCGGTTACTGCGACTGGACCTGCTTCACGGCTTCCGCGAGCAATTCTGTCATCTTGGCGCGGACGGCCTGTTCGGTGATGCCCTTGGGGGAAAGATCTGTGACAATCTTCCGAACCACATCGTCGTCGCCGGCCTCCTCGAAATCGGCCAGCACGACTTCCTTCGCATAGGCTTCAGCGTCGGCGCCGCTCTTGCCGAGCTGGTCCGCTGCCCACATCCCGAGCAGCTTGTTGCGTCTCGCATAAGCCTTGAACTTCAGCTCTTCGTCATGCGCGAATTTCTTCTCGAAGCCTTCCTCGCGCTTGTCGAATGTCGTCATTGTCCGGACCTCGTGTTCGGATGGAAATATTGCGTGACAGCGGTTTCGCTCGCCGCCTTGCATATCGGGGTGGGGGCGTCAAGGCAACAAGAGGGCGAATCGGCGCAGGTTCGGCACAGTGGACGCTCCGGAAGGGCCGATTGTGCCGCATGGCGCGATCAGGTAGTTTGCAGGAACCGGATCGGGCGCTTATGTGTGTTTGAGTCGCGCACGCTCCCGTCCCGCCGCGGAATAACATGAACAGGAACCCCGGCATATCATGGACTTTCTCAAACCACGGTACATTCCGATGAGCCGCCGCCGCCGCATTTATGAAGGGAAGGCGAAGGTCCTCTATGAGGGCCCCGAGCCCGGCACGCTGATTCAGCACTTCAAGGACGACGCCACCGCCTTCAACGCCAAGAAGCACGAGGTGATCGAAGGCAAGGGCGTGCTGAACAACCGAATCTCGGAATATGTCTTCCAGAACCTCAACGACATCGGGGTCCCGACGCATTTCATCCGGCGGTTGAACATGCGCGAGCAACTGATCCGCGAGGTGGAAATCATTCCGCTCGAGATCGTCGTGCGCAATGTCGCGGCGGGTTCGCTCGCGACCAGGCTCGGCATCGAGGAGGGCACGCAACTGCCCCGCTCGATCATCGAATTCTACTACAAGAACGACAAGCTCGGCGACCCGATGGTCTCCGAGGAGCACATCACCGCCTTCGGCTGGGACACGCCGCAGGAAATCGACGACATGATGGCGCTCGCCATCCGCGTCAACGATTTCCTCTCGGGGCTTTTCCTCGGTGTCGGCATCCGTCTGGTCGATTTCAAGATGGAATGCGGCCGGCTGTGGGAAAACGATGTGATGCGCATCGTCGTCGCCGACGAGATTTCGCCCGACTCGTGCCGGCTGTGGGACATCAAGTCGAACGAGAAGCTCGACAAGGACCGCTTCCGACGCGATCTCGGCGGCCTGCTCGAGGCCTATACCGAGGTCGCCAAGCGGCTCGGCATCATGAGCGAGAACGAGCCGCCGCGCGGCGCGGGTCCCGTGCTGGTGAAAGGCTGAGGATCGGGCGCGCCGCATGATTGAGGCGGCACGAGAACGATGCTACGCGGGGGCCTGATGGCCCCCGTTCGCGTTTTGGTGACATGCCGATGAAAGCCCGCGTCTACGTGACTCTCAAGTCCGGAATTCTCGATCCGCAGGGCAAGGCGATCGAGGGCGCGCTGAAATCGCTCGGCGTCGAGGGCATCACGAGCGTGCGCCAGGGCAAGGTGTTCGACATCGAGGTCGAGGCGACCGACCGCGCCAGGGCGGAGGCCGCGCTGAAGGCGGCGGCGGAGAAGCTCCTGGCCAATACCGTGATCGAGAATTTTCGGGTGGAGGTGATCGGGTGATGAACTCCGCCGTCCTCGTCTTTCCCGGCATCAATCGCGAGCGCGACATGGCGCGCACGCTCAGGCTCGTCTCCGGCAGGGAGGCGTCGATGGTCTGGCACACGGAGACGCAACTGCCGCAAGGCACCGACCTCGTGGTCTTGCCCGGCGGCTTCTCCTACGGCGACTATCTGCGCTGCGGGGCGATCGCGGCCCGCTCGCCGATCATGGACGCCGTGCGCGCGCATGCGGCAAAGGGCGGGCTCGTGCTGGGCGTCTGCAACGGATTTCAGATTTTGTGCGAGGCCGGCCTGCTGCCTGGGGTGCTGATGCGCAACCAGCATCTCAGGTTCATCTGCCGCGACGTGTTTCTGCGTGTCGAACGCTCCGATACGCCGTTCACGCGCGGCTACAATGCCGGCCAGGTGATCCGCGTGCCGGTCGCGCATGGCGAGGGCAATTACATCGCCGACGGGGAGACCGTCGCGCGGCTGGAAGGCGAGGGACGGGTGATCTTTCGCTATTCGTCGCCGGACGGCATCGTCGATCCGGACTGGAACCACAATGGCGCGATCAACGCCATCGCCGGCATCGTCAACGAAGGCGGCAACGTGCTGGGGATGATGCCGCATCCGGAAAACCACGTCGAAAGCGTTATCGGCTCCACCGACGGGCGCGGGCTGTTTGCGGGCCTCGTGCAGCATTTCGAGAAGGCGGCGTAGCGCGCCCCTCCGATCCTCGAAAGGCGGTTTCCCGACGGCAGCCCGCTTCGGGCCGCGAGCGCAGCCGCGACTCATTGTGTGTCCTCCAACACCTTCCGGGTTCAGCCCAAAACGCTCTGAACCGCTTCAACTTTTTTGGCGACCAAATCGGAAAGCGGCCGTTCAAGGCCGCAATCAGCGCTCATTCAGGGGATTGCCATGCCCTTCGCCGCCGCCCTTCTCATGCTCGACGTGATGTTCGTCTGGCACGCCGCCAGGACCGGCCGCTTGTGCCCCTGGGCCTTCATCATTCTCGCCATCCCGGGCTTCGGTGCGCTCGCCTATATTGCGATCGAAATCGTCCCGGAATGGCTGGGGAGCATCGAGGGGCAAAAGGCGCGCGCCACGCTGGACACGAAACTCGATCCGCTGCGGCGCTATCGCGAACTGACGCGCGCGCTTGCGGTCGCGGACACGGTCGCCAACCGCGCCGCGCTGGCGGAGGAATGCCTGAGCCTCAAGGGCTTCGAGGAGGCGAACCAGCATTTCGAGGCGATCCTGCGTCAGCCGCAGGGCGCGGAGCCGGCTTTCGCGTTCGGTAAGGCGCGGGCGGAATTTGGCCTTGGAGCGTTCAACGCGGCGGTTGCGACGCTCGACGAATTGCGGGCGCGCTGGCCGCAATTCCAGTCGGCCGATGCGCACCTGCTCTATGCCCGCGCGCTCGACGGGGCCGGTCGCACGCAGGAAGCGATTGCCGAATACGAGGCGCTGGTCGAGTACTTCCCCGGCGCCGAGGCCCGCGTGCGGTACGCCGAGCTGCTGACCGCGATCGGCCGCGGCCGCGAGGCCCGCGCCATGTTTCTCGAGGTCAAGGAACGGGCTGCCAGGGCCCCGGCCTATGTCCGCAAGCTGCAGGCGGAATGGATCGCGGCCGCGGACCGGGCACTGCAGGCCTGAACCGCAAGCCCTTTTCAGCGCGCCTTTCACCAGCCATATAGGCATTGCCATGCCCGGGCTCGTCCCGGGCTTCGCCGTTCTGGCGCCCGTCTGGGAATGTCGTGGATGGCTGCGACAACCCCTCTCAAGGCGGATGTACAAGCCGGGGCCGAGGGCTAGAACAGTCGCAATGATCCCGAACGAACCGAAAATCACCCCCGAACTGGTCGCCGAACACGGGCTCAAGCCCGACGAATATCAGCGCATCCTCGATCTGATCGGGCGCGAGCCGAGCTTCACTGAGCTCGGCATCTTCTCGGCGATGTGGAACGAGCATTGCTCCTACAAGTCCTCGCGCGTGCATCTGCGCGGGCTGCCGACCAGGGCGCCGTGGGTGATCCAGGGGCCGGGCGAGAATGCCGGCGTGATCGACATCGGCGACGGGCTTGCGGTTGTGTTCAAGATGGAGAGCCACAACCACCCGAGCTATATCGAGCCCTATCAGGGCGCGGCGACCGGCGTCGGCGGCATCCTGCGGGACGTGTTCACGATGGGGGCGCGGCCGATCGCCTGCCTCAACTTCCTGCGCTTCGGCGATCCGAAACATCCGAAAACCCGTTCGCTCGTGTCCGGCGTGGTCGCCGGCATCGGCGGCTACGGCAATTCCTTCGGCGTGCCGACGGTGGGCGGCTCGGTCGGATTTCATACGCGTTACGACGGCAACAACCTCGTCAACGCGATGGCGGTCGGGCTCGCGAAGACCGACAGCATCTTCTATGCGGCGGCCTCGGGCGTCGGCATGCCGATCGTCTATCTCGGATCGAAGACAGGCCGCGACGGCATTCACGGCGCGTCGATGGCATCCGCGGAATTTGGCGAGGATTCCGAAGAGAAGCGGCCGACGGTGCAGGTGGGCGATCCGTTCTCGGAGAAGCTCCTGCTCGAGGCCTGCCTCGAGATCATGCAGAAGGGCTGCGTGATCGCGATCCAGGACATGGGCGCGGCGGGCCTGACCTGTTCGGCGGTCGAGATGGGCGCCAAGGGCGACCTCGGCGTCACGCTCGATCTCGACGCCGTGCCGACGCGCGAGACCGGCATGAGCGCCTACGAGATGATGCTTTCGGAAAGCCAGGAGCGCATGCTCATGGTGCTCAAGCCCGAGAAGGAAAAGGAGGCCGAAGCGATCTTCCGCAAGTGGGGGCTCGATTTCGCCATCGTGGGGGAGACGACGCCAAGCAAGCGCTTCATCGTGAAGCATGGCGGCGACATCATGGCCGATCTCCCGATCAAGGAACTCGGCGACGAGGCGCCCGTCTACAATCGTCCGTTCGTGGAAACGCCGAAACTGCCGGTCATCGCGCCGGACAGCGTGAAGCCCCCGATGAGCATTGCCGACGCGCTGGAAAAGCTGATCGGCACGCCCGACCTCTGCTCGAAGCGCTGGGTGTGGGAGCAATACGACCACATCATTCTGGGCAATACCGTGCAGCGGCCGGGCGGGGACGCGGGCGTCGTGCGCATCGAGGAGGGGCCCAAGGGCCTTGCGATGACCACGGACGTCACGCCGCGCTATTGCGAGGCCGACCCGTTCGAAGGTGGCAAGCAGGCAGTGGCGGAAGCGTATCGAAATCTGACCGCCGTCGGCGCCACCCCGCTCGCAATCACCGACAATCTCAATTTCGGCAATCCCGAGCGGCCCGAAATCATGGGTCAGTTTGTCGGCTGCGTGCGCGGCATTTCGGAAGCGTGCAAGGCGCTCGACTTCCCGGTCGTCTCCGGCAATGTGTCGCTCTACAATGAAACAAACGGCCGGGCGATTCTGCCCACGCCCGCGATCGGCGGCGTCGGCCTCTTAAACGATTTTACGAAGTCGGTGAGCATTGCCTTCAAGAACGAGGGCGATGTGATTCTGCTGATTGGGGAAACGACGGGCTGGCTCGGCCAGTCGCTGTATCTGCGCGACATTTGCGGCCGCGAGGAAGGCGCGCCGCCGCCGGTCGATCTCGCGGCGGAGAGACGCAGCGGCGAAGTCGTGCGCGACCTGATCGGGAAGGGCCTCCTCACCGCCGCGCACGATCTGTCCGACGGAGGCCTTGCCGTCGCGCTGGCCGAGATGGCAATGGCGAAGGGACTGGGCGCCACGCTCGATGCCGCGCCGAAGAGCGTGCCGGCGCATGCCTTCTGGTTCGGCGAGGATCAGGCGCGCTATGTCGTGACGGTCAAGGCCGCCGACAGGGATCAGACCGTCGCGCAGGCGAAGGCTGCGGGCGTGCCAATGGCGAAGCTCGGCACGGTCGGCGGCGACATGCTCGCGATTGCGGGCGAGCGCGCCATCAAGGTGTCCGTCTTGTCGAACCGCTTCGAAGGCTGGCTGCCCGCCTACATGGCCGGCAGCAATTGACGCTCAGCGCGTGCCGGCCGCCATCGCCTGGCGGCAGCCGGGCGACAGAGCGCCTGCATTCGAGGCGAGGCATTGCAGCGCGCGACCCCCTCCGATCTGCACGCCTTTGCACAGCGTCTTGTAGTCGAGTGCGCAGTAGGTCCGGAGCAGCCGCGCTTCCATCAGCGGCGGCAGCGTCGGGACGGGCA
>JACAEG010000251.1 GCA_013388965.1 Pseudorhodoplanes sp.
GCGCTCGGCTTCGCGCGCCGCGCATTGCACGAGATGACGCATCGCGCCGCGACCCGCAACCTGTTCGGCGCGCCGCTCGGCGACCTTCAGATGACTCAGGCCGCGCTTGCCGATTCCATCGCCGACGTCGATGCCTCGGCGCTGCTGGTCTATCGCGCGGCCTGGACCAAGGATTCCGGTGCCGCGCGCGTCACCAGCGAGGCCGCGCTCGCCAAGATGTATGCGACCGAAGCCGCCCAGCGCGTGATCGACCGCGCGGTGCAGTTGTTCGGCGGGCAGGGTGTCACCAGGGGCGTCAAGGTCGAGGAGCTTTACCGGGAAATCCGCGCGCTGCGCATCTACGAGGGCGCGACGGAGGTCCAGAAAATCGTGATCGCACGCGAAGCGCTGAAAAACTTTGCCGGCAATTCGGCGCTGGCTGCGGAATAGGGCAGGGACGACCAACGGTCATGATGCAGGAGCCAATCTCATGATTCCGTCGGCGCATATCGACACCTTCACGCGGGACAATCTCCCGCCGCAATCACAATGGCCGCAATTCCTGTTCACGCTGCCGGAGCTGCAATATCCGGACCGGCTCAATTGCGTGCGCGAATTCGTGGATCACTGGGTGGAGCGCGGAGAGGGCGGGCGCACAGCCATTGTCTCGCCGAACGAAACCTGGACCTACATGGAACTGCATGAGCGCATCAACCGGATCGCCAACGTGCTGACGCGCGATCTCGGCATGGTGCCCGGCAACCGGGTGCTGCTGCGGGCGCCGAATTCGCCGATGGCGATCGCGGTCTATCTCGCCGTCATCAAGGACGGCGGCGTGATGGTCGCGACCATGCCGCTGCTGCGGGCCAAGGAGCTCGCCTATCCGGTGACCAAGGCGAAGATCGCGCTCGCCTTCTGCGACGCGCGGCTTTCCGAGGAGATGGAGAAGACGCGGGCGGTCGCGTCCGACCTCAGGCGCGTGATCTACTGGGGCACGAAGGGCTTCGACGACCTCGAGGCGATGATGGCCAAGCCCGGCTACGAGCGGTTCGATGCCTGCGACACCGCGATCGACGATGTCTGCCTGATCGCCTTCACCTCCGGCACGACCGGCGAGCCGAAAGGCACGATGCATTTCCATCGCGACATGCTGGCGAGCGCGGATTCCTTCAGCCGCTATGTCCTGCAGCCGACGAAGGACGACCGGTTCATCGGCTCGGCGCCGCTCGCCTTCACCTTCGGGCTCGGCGGGCATGTGCTGTTCCCCTTCCGCGTCGGCGCCACCTCGATCCAGCTCGAAAGGGCGCCGCCGGAGGAATTGCTGCCGGCGATCGCCAAATATCGCGCCACGATCTGCTTCACCGCACCGACCGCCTATCGCGCGATGGCGCCCGAGGTGTCGAAATACGACATCACGTCGCTGAAGAAATGCGTGTCGGCAGGCGAGACATTGCCGAAGCCGGTGTTCGAGATGTGGGAGAGGGCGACCGGAATCCGGCTGATCGACGGCCTCGGCGGCACCGAAGTCATGCACATCTATGTCGCTGCGACGCCGGACGAGATGAAACCCGGGAAGACCGGCAAGGCGGTGCCTGGTTATGTCGTGAAGGTGGTGGACGACGACGGCAACGAGGTGCCGCGCGGCACGCCCGGGCACCTTGCGCTGCAGGGGCCGACCGGCTGCCGCTATCTCGCCGACAGCCGCCAGACCAAGTATGTGCGCGGCGGCTGGAATTATCCGGGCGACACCTACATTCAGGACGACGACGGCTATTTCATCTATCAGGCGCGTTCCGACGACATGATCATCTCCGCGGGCTACAACATCGCAGGCCCCGAGGTGGAGAGCGTGCTGCTGACGCATCCCGCCGTGGCCGAATGCGGCGTGGTCGGTTGTCCCGACGAGGAGCGCGGGCAGATCGTGAAGGCCTATGTCGTGCTGCGGCCCGGCTTCAGCGGCGACGCGGCGCTGACCAAGACGCTGCAGGATTTCGTCAAGGCGACGGTCGCGCCCTACAAATATCCGCGCGCGATCGAATATGTCGCGTCGCTGCCCAAGACCCAGACCGGCAAGCTGCAGCGTTTCGAATTGCGCAACATGGCGCGCGCATCCGCGCAAAAAATGGCTTCGTGAGGAATCACCAGTGTCTGAAAGTCCGATCCGCAAGTTTCCGCCCGCCACCAGCCATACGCTGCTGCATCCGGCCGGCTGGCCACAGCCCAAGGGCTATGCCAACGGCATCAGGGCACGCGGCGACATGGTGTTCGTCGGCGGCATGATCGGCTGGGACGAGAACGGGAAATTCCCCCAGGGCCTTGCCGCGCAGACGCGCCAGCTGCTCAAGAACATCGCCGCAGTGCTGGCGGAGGGCGGGGCCAAGCCCGAGCACATTGTGCGCATGACCTGGTATGTCGTCGACATGGAGGAATATCGCTCCTCGCTCGCCGAGATCGGCGCGGCCTATCGCGAGATCATGGGCCGGCATTATCCCGCGATGGCCCTGGTCGAGGTGAAAAGCCTGGTCGAGCGCGAGGCGCGGCTCGAGATCGAGGCGACGGCCGTGGTGCCGCAATAGCGGGGCGTTCGCGCGGCGCCTGAAACCTCTTGGAATTCAAAGGCGTAGATGGCGAGGACGTGTCCGAGCGATGATCGGCCGGTTCTAAAGATCATATCTTTACGATCTTAACGTCCCGCGTTAGCATTCCTGCGATGACCAGCCACGTCCCGCTCGTCACCCAGTCGGGCCGGCATTTCATTGCCGGGCGGTCGGCCTCGCTGTCCTCGCAGATCGTCGCGAAAATTCGCGCCGCGGTCGCGGAAAAGAAGCTCAGGCCCGGCGACTCGCTCGGCACGGAGAAGGATCTCGCCGCGCGCCACGGCGTCAGCCGCATCGTCGCGCGCGATGCTTTCCGCACGCTGGAGGCGCTCGGCATCGCCGAAATCCGCATGGGCAAGGGCGGGGGCGCGCGCGTCGCGCGCGGCAATCCGCGGCTTTTCGCGGAGGCGCTGGCGGTGCAGCTCGATCTCACCGGCGTGACGGCGGCCGAGATCATGGACGCGCAGCGCGCGATCGAATGTCTGGCCGCCGAGCTTGCGGCCGAGCACGGCACGGTGGCGGATCTCGCGCGGCTGAAGCGGCTCATCGCGGAAGCCGAAAGCCTGATCGGCGATGCCGACGCCTATACCCGCTCCTGCCGCGAATTCCATCTCGCGGTCGCGGAGGCCTCGCACAACCGCGTGCTGGTCGTGCAGTTCATCTCGCTCAATCATGTCTCGTGGCCGGCGCATAACCGCACGCTGACGCCCGAGGTCGCGCGCCGCGTGCTCGCGGTCCACAAGGAACTCGCCGGCCTGATCGCGATGCGCGACGCTGCCGGCGCGCGGCGGCTGATGGACGATCACATCAAGATGATCCGCGCGCGCCGCGTGGCCGAGCACGGCAAGGGAAAGCCGAAAGCGAATTGCTGCTGAGACGACCACAAAAGAACGACACGAGGAGAACGCAAATGGCCAGGGACAGGTTCATCATCGAGCCGCATTTCCGCCTGCAGGAATGGATCGCGCGCGACAAGGGCTATTACGAGGACGAGGGGCTCGAATACGAGTTCCGCGAGCTGATCCAGTCGACCGACGGCAAGCATCACGACAAGGGCAGCAAGGGGGCCTATCAGTCGTTCGAGGAAGGCCGCAAGGCGGATGTGAGCTGCGCCTGCCACTGGACGGTCAACGTCGCGGCCGCGAGCGGCCACGGCAGGCTCTATGCCGACGTCTACTCGATCGCGCCGTCGGGCATTTTTGTTGCCGCGGATTCGAGGATCAGGACGCCGGAAGATCTCGCGGGCGTGCCGATCTCGGTCGGCTTCCAGTCCGGCAGCCATTACGCGACCATCCAGGCGCTGGAGCAATACATGCCCGCGGACAGGATCAACCTGTCCTATGCCGACGGGATGCTGTTCAAGCGGATGGAATTGCTGCTCGACGGCAAGGTGCCGGCGGCCGCCTTGTTCAGCGGGCCTTATTATCTCGCGGAGCAACTCGGCTTCCGCAAGATCATGGACAACACCTTCATGATCGCCACCATGATCCACGGCGATCCCGATCCGGAGGACCTGAAGAGATTCTTCCGCGCGCTCAAGCGCGCGCAGCGCGATCTCGATCTCCGGCCGGAGCTTTACACGCATTATTACAAGAACGAGTTTCCGGTGCGCTGGCATTCCGTTATGGATACGCGGCGCTGGGGGCCGGGCGAGCGCATCGTGTTCGAGCCCTACACGCAGGAAACCTTCGACGCCTCGCGCGAGTGGATCGCGGAGCATCACATTTTCGAGGGCGACAATCTCGGCGCGCGCAGCTACCGCGAGGCGACGGTCAGCCTGGCGCAGTAACTTCACCTCTCCCCGCTGAGGCGGGGAGAGGGAATTCCGAGCGCGGAGCTACGCCTCCACCTTCAGCCCGATCAGCCGGTCGAGTGTCGCCTGATCGGCAAGCAGGTCCTTCGACCTTGCGCGATGGGCGATGGTGCCGCGCTCGATCACCACGGCCTCGTCGGTGAGCGAGAGCGCGATCTCGGCATGCTGCTCCACGAGGATGAGCGTCATCCCTTGCTCGGCTGCGAGGCGGCCGATCGCCGCCGACAATTCCTCGACGATGATCGGAGCCAGACCTTCCAGCGGCTCGTCGAGCAGCAGCAGGTCGGGATTGGTCATCAAGGCGCGCGCGGTCGCGAGCATCTGCTGCTCGCCGCCGGAGAGATGATTGCCCTTGTTGCCGCGCCGCTCATGCAGGCGGGGAAACAGGTCGTAGACCTTCTTCAGGTTCCAGTCGCCCGGGCGCGACGCCACCGTGAGATTCTCCTCGACCGTGAGCGAGGGAAAGATTTCGCGCTCCTGCGCAACCCAGCCGATGCCTTCCTGCGCGCGCCGGTTTGGCGGCAGGCGCGTGATGTCCTCGCCGCGCCACAGCACGGCGCCGCGCGCGATGGCCGTGAATCCCATGATCGTCAGCAGCAGCGTCGATTTCCCCACGCCGTTGCGGCCCAGCACGGCCAGGCTGCCGCGCACCGGGACATCGAACGAAATGCCGTCGAGCACGACCGCGGCGCCGTAGCCGGCGCGCACATCCTTCAGCGAGAGCAGCGCGTCAGCCATGATGCGCCTTCCCGAGATAGACCTCGCGCACCCGCGGGTCGGAGGAGATTTCCGCCGGCGTGCCCTCGACGAGAATGCGCCCGCCGACCATGACGATAATGCGGCTGGCAAAGCGGAACACCACATTCATATCGTTCTCGATGAACAGGATCGCGATGTCCTTCGACAGTCCGGCGATCGCGTTGAAGAGTTCGGTACTTTCGTCCTTCGGCACGCCGGCCGCCGGTTCGTCGAGCAGGAGCACTTTCGGCCTGGTTGCGAGCGCCAGCGCGATCTCGAGCAGCCGCTGCTGGCCGTAGGCCAGTTCGCGCGTCGGGCGGTTGCAGACGGCGGCAAGCCGCAGCGATTTCAGGATTTCGTAGGCCTCGTCGACCGCCGCGCGCTCGCTCGGCAGTCCGCGCCACCACACGCCGGCCTGTCCGATGCGCTCGCAGACCGCGAGCGTCACCGATTCGAGCGCGGTGAGCTGCGGGAAGAGCGTGTTGATCTGGAAGGTTCGCACGAGCCCGAGCCGTACGCGCTCCGCCGGCGGCAGCGCCGTGATGTCCTCGTCGCCGAGGAAAATGCGCCCGCCGTCCGGCCGCAGCATGCCGGTCATCAGGTTGATCAACGTGGTCTTGCCGGCGCCGTTGGGCCCGATCAGCGCGTAACGCTCGCCCTGCGGCAGGCTGATCGCGATGTCGCGCGCGACCACGAGCGAGCCGAAGCTCTTGTCCACGCCTTGCGTCGAGAGCGCGAGCGTCATGGCTTCCGCCAGCGTGCCAGAAGCGTCGAAAGGCCGCCGAGAATTCCGTTCGGCAGGAACATGACGACGACGATCAGCAGGATGCCGATCCAGAAATACCAGTATTGCGGGGCGATGCCGGAAAACTGGTCGCGCGCGATCATGAAGATGATCGAGCCGATCAGCCCGCCATAGAGCATGCCGGCGCCGCCGAGGACGAGCATGACGGCGGTGTCAGCCGAGCGTGCGAAACTGAGGACTTCAAGGGCGACGGTCTCGGTTGTCTGGGTGAGCAATGCGCCTGCCACGCCCGCGATGGCGGCGGAGATGGTGTAGATTTTGCGGATATGCGCGGCGCTTGGCGCGCCGATCGCCGGCATGCGGACGGAATTCTCGCGGATGCCGCGCAGCGCCAGCCCGAACGGCGAATGGATCAGCCGCCGGCAGACGAGAAAAAGGACGAACAGCACGATCAGCGCATAGCTGTAGGCGGTGTAGCCCCACAGATCGAACTGGATGCGCCCGAAGATCGGCCAGATCTTGACGCCCTGCAATCCGTCCGCGCCTCCCGTCAGCCAATGCGCCTTGTTGGCGAGCTCGAACAGCAAAAGCCCGAAGCCGAGGGTCAGCATGATCAGGGTCAGGTGCCGGAAGCGCGCGATGATGAAGCTCGTCGCGTAGCCGACGATGCCGGCAACCGCCGCGCCGAACAGCAGTCCGGTGAGCGGTTCGCCCCAGCCATGCTTGGAGAGAATGCCGGATGCATAGGCGCCGAGCCCGAAAAACGCGGCATGCCCGAGCGAGACAATGCCGGCATAGCCGAGGATGAGATCGAGCGAGAGTGCGAACAGCGCCGTGATCGCGATCTGGCTCGCCAGCACGAGATAATTCGGGAACAGGAAGAACGGCAGCAGGGTCGCCAGCCAGAAGGCGATCTCGACCGGGTGCCATCGCGTCTGGCGGCGCAGCCAGGCATGCGGATCGGTCGATGGCGTGGATGCCGTCATGGCCATGTCATCGCCTCGCGAACA
Organism: Pseudorhodoplanes sp.; assembly: GCA_013388965.1. Lineage (GTDB taxonomy): Bacteria > Pseudomonadota > Alphaproteobacteria > Rhizobiales > Xanthobacteraceae > Pseudorhodoplanes. The sequence continues at coordinate 6,883 of JACAEG010000251.1, forward strand.
GCCCGGCGGGCCGCCACATCAGCACGACGATCATCACCAGATAGATCAGGAAGGCGCCGGTCTCCGGCACGTAGTATTTGCCGGCGACATCGCTGATGCCAATCAACGTCGCCGCAATCAGCGAGCCGCCGATCGAGCCGAGCCCGCCGACCGCGACCACGATCAGCACATAGACGAGATAGGTGAAGGCAAAGGAGGGGTCGAGCCCGACGATCTCGATGGCGAGCGCGCCGCCGAGCCCCGCGAGCCCCGATCCGAGTGCGAAGGTGATGGCAAAGGTGCGGTCGACATCGATGCCGAGACCGCGCGCCATGCGCTGGTTGTCGACCGACGCGCGCACGGTTGCGCCGAATCGGGTGAATTCGAGCGTGACGATCAGCAGGAGCGCGATCGCCAGCGCCACCGCGATCAGGAACAGGCGATAGACGCCGAAGCTGATCCCGAAGGCGGACACCGACCCGCGCAGATAGGGCGGCATCTGGATCGGCTGCTGCACGGTGCCGAAGAACCAGGCGGCGACGGCGACCGAGACGAAGGCGATTCCGATGGTGAGCAGCACCTGGTCGAGTTCGCTCGCCCGATACAGCGGGCGATAGAGCGTGCGTTCGAAGATCACGCTCACGGCGGCGGCGGTCAGGAACGCCATCGGCAGCGTCCAGACGAACGGCCAGCCGAACACATGCATCAGCGTGACGGTGGTATAGCCGCCGACCATCGCGAAGGCGCAATGGGCGAGGTTGACGAAATTCATCATGCCGAGCGTGACCGACAGCCCGACCGACAGCAGGAACAGTAGCATGCCGTAGGCGATGCCGTCGAACAGGACGCCGAGAAAGGGGCCGATCATGCAATGGTTGCCGGCACGGAGGAGCTTGTTCGGCTAAGGCGGTGTGCGATCACGCCGCGTCCGGCCAGGATTGCCGCGTATTCGGATGCCGTCGCATGATGGTCCCCCAGTCCCCGTTTCCGTCGTGCCGTCTCGGTCGCGGCCGTTCGATCGCACGACAGAATACGGAATGCCTCATCGGCGGCAAGGCGCGACATGGCCGCATCAAGGCGCAGCGGGTTGCTGCCCACCCCATGCGTTACCGCAGGATCAGGATCCCTTGCGGTGGGGGCGACGTCCCGGCCCACGCTTTTCCAGCAGGCGCAGCGGCGCCCGGCTGCGGTCGTTGTTGAGCTGCACGAGGCGCCGCAGCATCGCCATGAAGCGGATGCGCTCGGCGGGCTTGAGCGGCGCCAGGATGAGCCGCTGCGCGGATGCCACGTGCGGTTCGATTGCGCGCAGCAGCGCCTCGCCCTCGCGCGTCACATACAGCACCTTGGTGCGGCGATCCTCGCGTCCGGCCGCGCGCCGGATCAGGGACTTGCTTTCGAGCCGCGACACCACGTCGCCCAGCGTCGAGCGATCGAGGGCGACGGCATTGACGAGCGCGGTCTGGTCCATGCCCGGTTGCAGCCGGATGGCGGCAAGCGCCGCATATTGCACGGCCGTAATGCCGAAGGCTTCCGTCTCCGCCGCGAACAGCGCGACCGCGATCTGCTGCAGGCGGCGGATCAGATGGCCGGGCTTGTCGTGGACGGGGTGCTCGTTCTTGATTTTGCGCGGCATGGATTATGGTGTGCCCGGTCTTGGGGAGAGAGATTGTCCGTAGGCTGACGATCGGGTGCAAGGCTCCCTTGCCGACGGCCAGGATCCCCTTCGCTTTCGTCAAGCTCTTGATCCGTCGTCTTGGTTCGGAGCGTCATCGAGAGAGATTGACTCGGGATTCAGCCTCCTATAGGAGAGCGAACGTTCATTCGTTTTATGTTGCAGTGCGGTAAGATGCGCCGGCCCAACGTCAAGCTTCAGACCGATCGCCGCGAGGAAATCCTCGAAGCCGCGCGCCGCTGCTTCGCGCGCTCCGGCTTTCATCAAGCCTCGATGCAGGAAATCTGCGCGGAAGCGGGCATGAGCCCAGGCAATCTGTACCGCTATTTCCCTTCCAAGGAAGCGATTATCGCCGGACTCATCGAAGTGGACAGCGCGACTGCCGCCGCCAATTTTGCAGCTGTCGGTGACGCGCCAGACTTCTTCACGGGCCTCGCGAAGCTCGCCCGTCAATATCTGGTCGAGCGCTCGCCGGAAGAGCTCGCGCTGTGCGCGGAAATCCGCGCCGAGAGCCGGCGCAATCCCGAGATCGCACGCATCCAGCGCGCGATCGATTTCGAGGTCCGGGCCGGTCTCGTGGCGGTGCTGCGCGCCGCGGCGGAGCGTGGCGAAATCGCGCGCGAACTCGATTTCGAGCAGGCCGTCAATGTCCTGCTCGCATTGGGAGACGGAGTCGAAGTCCGCCGCATCAGCGATCCGGACTTCAATCCGGAGACCGTGATGCCGGCCATGCTCGATATCGTCAAATACATGCTGCTCAATCCTGCAGATGCCACGCACCGCGACGGGGAAAAGTCGTCATGAAAGCGAGCCGCATCACCGCCATCGGGCTGGTCGCTGCCGCGGCCCTCTGGGTGGCCTCGGGACATTTCATCCCGCACGACAATGCGGAAACCAAGGCCGCCATTCGCGGCGGTGAAGCGCCCGCGCAGAAGCCGTTCCGCGTGGCCGTGATCGAGTCGCAACTCGTGCCGCATAGCCGCAAGCTCATCCTGTCAGGCCGCACCGAGGCGGACAAGAAGGTGATGGTCGCCGCGCGCGGCGGTGGCGTGCTGACGGAATTGAAGGTGAAGCGAGGTCAGGTCGTGAAGAAGGGCGAGGTGATTGCCGTCCTGTCCGACGATGCGCGCGAGGCACAGGTCGCGCAGGCCCGTGCGCTGTTCTATCAGAGAAAGACCGAACTCGAGGCGCGCCGCAAGCTGATCGAGCAGGGCACGCTGCCCAAGCTTGAACTCGTCAATCTCGAATCGCAATACAAGGCGGCGGAAGCCGCGCTGGCGGCCGCGGAAGCCGAGCGCGACCGCGGTCTCGTGCGCGCGCCCTGGGACGGGGTGATCACGGATTTGCCGGCGGAGGTGGGTGGTGCCGCATTCTCGTTCGCCGGCAAGGATGTCGCGCAGATGGTGTCCCTCGATCCGATGCTGGCGGTGGTCGAAGTCTCCGAGCGCAAGCTCGCCGGCATCAAGCTTGGCGATATCGCGACAGTACGGCTCGTCACCGGGCAGACCGCCGAGGGACGCATCCGCTTCGTCTCCAAGTCGGCGACGGCCACGACGCGCACCTATCGCGTCGAGGCGGAGATAAAGAACGCCGACGGCGCGATCCCGGACGGAATCACCGCAGAAGTCTCGATCGCGCTTGCC
>JACAEG010000296.1 GCA_013388965.1 Pseudorhodoplanes sp.
ATGCAAATTCGGCTGCGCGCCGGCGCCGCGCTCGTCGATGAGGCGGCCCGTTGCGAAGCGGTCGAGACGATAGGCGGCCGCGACCGTGTGCGGCTCGTTGCGCGCGATCAGGTGCGCGAAGCAGAAGCCGGAGGCCGGCGTCGCCTTGAAGCCGCCATAGCACCAGCCCGCATTGATGAAGAGTCCATCGACCGGCGTGCGGTCGATGATCGGGGAGCCGTCCATCGACATGTCCATGATCCCGCCCCAGGAACGCAGGATGCGGATGCGCCCGATGACCGGCATCATCGCCATTCCGCCTTCGCAGACATCCTCGACGGTCGGCAGGTTGCCGCGCTGGGCGTAGGAATTGTAGCCGTCGATGTCGCCGCCGAAGACGAGGCCGCCCTTGTCGCTCTGGCTGATGTAGAAGTGGCCCGCGCCGAAGGTGATGACGTTGTCGACCAGCGGCTTGATGCCTTCGGTCACGAAGGCCTGCAGGACATGGCTTTCGATTGGCAGCCGCAGGCCGGCCATCGACGCGATGCGCGATGAATTGCCCGCCACCGCGAAAGCCACCTTGTCGGCGCGGATGAAGCCCCGGCCGGTCTCGACGCCCACGATCCGGCCGTTCGAAATCCGCATGCCGGTGACTTCGCAATTCTGCACGATGTCGACGCCGCGCATGTCCGCGCCGCGCGCATAGCCCCACACCACCGCGTCATGCCGCGCGGTGCCGCCGCGCGGCTGCAGCAGCCCGCCCTGGATCGGGAAACGGGCATTGTCGAAATCGAGAAACGGTGCACGCTTGCGCACCTGCTCGCGGTCGAGCAATTCGGCGTCCACGCCGTGCAATCGCATGGCGTTGCCGCGGCGCGCGAACATGTCGCGCTGCACGTCGGAATGGTAGAGGTTGAGCACCCCGCGCTGACTCACCATCGCGTTGTAGTTGAGGTCCTGCTCCAGGCCTTCCCACAGCTTCATCGAGAATTCGTAGAACGGCTCGTTGCCGGGCAGCATGTAGTTGGAGCGGATGATGGTGGTGTTGCGCCCGGCATTGCCGGAGCCGATCCAGCTTTTCTCCAGCACGGCGACGTTGGCGATGCCGTATTCCTTCGCGAGATAATAGGCGGTCGCAAGCCCGTGCCCGCCGCCGCCGATCACGACGACATCGTAGGCCTCCTTCGGCGCGGGCTCGCGCCAGGCGGGCGTCCAGTTGCGGTTGCCCGTCAGCGCGTTGAGCGCGAGCGCAAAACCCGAATAACGCATTCCTTCAAGGCCTCCCGGCGGCCTCTGATCGCAACAGCGGCGTTCTCGGTTCACCTCTCCCTTTGGGAGAGGTGAACCTGCGAGCAAGTCGGGTGAGAGAATAAGATTCGAACAATCGACGTTGGGACCCCCTCACCCTAACCCTCTCCCGGCGGGGGGAGGGAACGGACCTTTCTCGCTGCGACGCCATCGTTCCGTTTCATATGACTCAGCAATCCAGCGTCGTCTGCCGCTCCCAGTCGGTCAGGTGGCGCGAATAGGCGTTCCAGTCCTCGTGCTTCAGTTTGATATAGGATGCAAGGGTCTGCGCGCCGAGCGCCCTGGACAGAACGTCGGATTTCTCCAGCGCGCGCAAGGCATCCAGCAGGTTGAGCGGAAGCTTTCTTGCACCCGCCGCCTCGTGCCCGTCGGTATACATGTTGATGTCGAGGCGCCGGCCGGGATCGCGCTTGTTCGCCATGCCGTCGAGCCCGGCCGCCAGCAGCGCCGCCTGCAGCAGATACGGGTTCGCCGCCCCGTCTGCGAGACGGAATTCGAAGCGCCCGGCATCCGGAATGCGGATCATGTGCGTGCGGTTGTTGCCGGCATAGGTCACGGTGTTGGGCGACCAGGTCGCGCCGGACAGCGTCACCGGCGCATTGATGCGCTTGTAGGAATTCACCGTCGGATTGGTGATGGCGCAAAGCGCGTCGGCGCTGTGCATCACGCCGCCGATGAAATGATAGGCCTGCGGCGACAGGCCGAGTTCGTCCTTGCCGTCCTCGAACACGTTGTCGTTGCCCTTCCAGAGCGAGACATGCGTGTGGCAGCCGTTGCCGGTGAGATTGGCGAATGGCTTGGGCATGAAGGTCGCGCGCAGGCCGTGCTTTTCGGCGATCGATTTGACCATGTATTTGAAGAAGGCGTGCTTGTCGGCGGTGCGCAGGCAATTGTCGTATTCCCAGTTCATTTCGAACTGGCCGTTCGCGTCCTCATGGTCGTTCTGGTAGGGCTTCCAGCCGAGCGCCACCATCGCGTCGCAGATTTCGGCGACCACGTCATAGCGGCGCATCAGCGCCTGCTGGTCGTAGCAGGGCTTGGCCTGCCGGTCGGCGGGATCGGAGATCGCATCGCCCGACGGCGAGATCAGGAAATATTCGCACTCGACGCCGGTTTTCAGTTCATGGCCGGACGGCGTCGCGGCGATCATGCGCTTGAGCACCTGGCGCGGATTCTGGTCCACCGGCTTGCCGCCCATGAACAGATCGCCGGTCACCCAGCCGACTTCCGGTTTCCACGGAAGCTGGATCAGCGTGTCCAGCTCGGGGATCACGAGCACGTCCGGGTCGGCCGGCGTCATGTCGAACCAGGCGGCGAAGCCGGCAAAGCCCGCGCCCGCCTTCGCTACGCCGTCGATCGCGCTCGACGGCACGATCTTGGCGCGCATGGTGCCGAACAGGTCGACGAACGAAATCAGAAAATACCTTATGCCGCGCTCCTTGGCGATCTCACTCCACGATGGCACGACGCCCCCCTTTGTCTTTCACGTCAGATCGGCCCGGCAGCATTCAGTCAGCAAACTCAGCTCAACGAAAATCGAGCGCGCCAGCGCCCCTTGCGTCCCCTCCCCTGCAAGGGGGAGGGTCAGGGTGGGGGTCGATTTGACTTCGCGAAATGACCTCCACCCGACACGCTCCGCGCGTCGACCTCCCCCTTTCAGGGGGAGGTAAGCATCGTCATGCGCGTGAAGCATCGCAATCACCACTGCCCCACCCCCGGCACCCAGTTCGTGCCCGCGAGCGGCACGCGCGCCATCGCAGCCGCCTCGACATTGAGCGCGACGAGATCTTCCGGTTCGAGATTGTGGACATGCGACTTTCCGCAGGCGCGTGCGATGGTCTGCGCCTCCAGCGTCATCACCGTGAGATAATTGGCGAGCTTTCGCCCGGCGAGCACGGGATCGAGCCGCGCGGCGAGCGCGGGGTCCTGTGTGGTGATGCCGGCGGGATCGCGGCCCTCGTGCCAGTCGTCATAGGCGCCGGCGGTGGTGCCGAGCTTGCGGTATTCGTCTTCGAGATGCGGATCGTTGTCGCCGAGCGCGATCAGCGCCGCGGTGCCGATCGAGACCGCGTCGGCGCCGAGCGCCAGCGCCTTCGCGACATCGGCGCCGTTGCGGATGCCGCCCGAGACGATGAGCTGCACCTTGCGGTGCATGCCGAGTTCCTGCAGCGCCTGCACCGCCGGCGGAATGGCGGCGAGGGTCGGGATGCCGACATGCTCGATGAACACGTCCTGCGTCGCGGCGGTGCCGCCCTGCATGCCGTCGAGCACGACCGCGTCCGCGCCCGCCTTGATCGCGAGCGCCGTGTCGTAATAGGGCCGCGATGCGCCGACCTTCACATAGATCGGCTTCTCCCAGTCGGTGATCTCGCGCAATTCCTGGATCTTGATTTCGAGATCGTCCGGGCCGGTCCAGTCGGGGTGCCGGCAGGCCGAGCGCTGGTCGATCCCTTCGGGAAGGGTGCGCATTTCCGCGACGCGCTTCGAGATTTTCTGCCCCAGCAGCATGCCGCCGCCGCCTGGCTTGGCCCCCTGCCCGACCACGACCTCGATGGCGTCGGCCCTGCGGAGGTCGTCCGGGTTCATGCCGTAGCGCGAGGGCAGCAATTGATAGACGAGGATGCTGGAATGGCTGCGCTCCTCCGGCGTCATGCCGCCGTCGCCCGTCGTGGGCGAGGTGCCGACCGCGCTCGCGCCGCGGCCGAGCGCTTCCTTGGCCTGCGCGGAGAGCGAGCCGAAGCTCATGCCCGCGATGGTGATCGGGATTTTCAGCGTGATCGGCTTTTTCGCGAAGCGCGTGCCGATGGTGACGTCGGTCGCGCATTTCTCGCGATAGCCTTCGAGCGGATAGCGGCTGATCGAGGCGCCGAGAAACAGCAGATCGTCGAAATGCGGCACCTTGCGCTTGGTGCCGGCGCCGCGAATGTCGTAGATGCCGGTCGCGGCCGCGCGGCGGATTTCGGCGATCGAGGCATCGTCGAAGGTCGCGGACTTGCGCGGCGGGGTGTGAAGCCAGCGGTCCTGCGCGGTCATCAGTACGACCCTGCATTGTCGATGTGGAAGTGATAAAGCTTGCGGGCGGAGCCGTAGCGGCGGAATTCGCTCACATCCGCCGCGCCGTCGACGCCCGCAGCATCGAGCAGGCGGCGCAATTCGGCCTTGTGCTCGTCGCGCATCTCCTTCTCGATGCAGTCGGCGCCGAGGCTCTTCACGCTGCCGCGCACATAAAGCCGCGCCTCGTAGATCGAATCGCCGAGCGCCTCGCCCGCGTCGCCCAGCACGACGAGATTGCCGGCCTGCGCCATGAAGGCGGAGAGATGGCCGACCGAGCCCTTCACCACGATGTCGATGCCCTTCATCGAGATGCCGCAGCGCGCCGAGGCATTGCCGTCGATGACCAGAAGCCCGCCGCAGCCGGTCGCGCCCGCGGCCTGCGAGGCATCGCCCTTCACATGCACCTGGCCCGACATCATGTTCTCGGCGACGCCCTGCCCGGCATTGCCGTTGATCACCACCGTCGCCTGCTTGTTCATGCCGGCGCAGTAATAGCCGGCATGGCCCTCGACGGTGACGAGGATGGGCGCATCCAGACCGGCTGCAATGGCGTGCTGGCCGCGCGGATTGAGCACGCGCCAGGAGGTTTCGTTGGTGTCGGGCTTGAGCTTGTGCAGCGCCGCGTTCAGTTCGCGCAAGGGCGTGACGGCGAGATCGACCTCCGGCATCACGCGCGCTCCCAGAAATAGACGCGCGCGGGCTCGGGCTCCCACACCTTCGCGCCGTCGATTCCGGGCAGATCGACGAGCGCGCGGAATTCGGTGCCGAAGGCGACGAAGCGGTCGGTCTCGGCCATCACCGCGGGCTTGCAGGCGATCGGATCGCGCAGCACGCCGAAGCCGGATTCGGTGCCGATGACGAAGGTGTAAAAGCCGTCGAGCGCATCGAGGGCGGATTCCATCGCCTCTGCGAGCGAGGCGCCCTGGCGCAGCTTCCAGGTCATGTAGCCGGCGGCGACCTCCGAATCGTTCTCGGTGGCGAAGGTCAGTCCCTCGCGGATGAGCTCACGGCGCACGGCGTTGTGGTTCGACAGCGATCCGTTATGCACGAGGCACTGGTCCGGGCCCGTGGTGAAGGGATGCGCGCCGTTGGTGGTCACGGCGGATTCGGTCGCCATGCGGGTGTGGCCGATGGCATGCGTGCCGGCCATCTGCGCAAGCCCGAAGCGCTGCGCCACGGAGTCGGGGCGGCCGACCTCCTTGTAGAGCTCCATCCGGCGGCCCGCGCCGACGAGGCTGACATTCTGATCCTTGGCGATCTCGGCGCGCGCGGCCTTTTCGTCGCCGGCGGCGAGCGTGACCACGACATGCGTGTCGTGGATCGCATGCTTCAGCGGCGTCGCGCCGGCCTTTTCCAGCCGCGCCAGCAGCGCGCCGGAATCAGAGCCGGCGGGCAGCCGCAGCGTGAGCTTCACCGCGCCCGGCATGTCCGCGCCATAGACCGCAAACCCCGCCGAATCGGGCCCGCGGTCGGAGAGCGGCGAGAGCATGGTGGCGAGCAGCGCGCCAAGCTGCGGCTCGAGGCTTTTGTCCTTGAGGAAGAGTCCGGCAATGCCGCACATGGGAGCGATCCGACGATCAATCGTGAGCAATGTCTTAGCGACCGGCCCAGCGGCGAGTCAATCCACAATCAACAATATTTCTTGTCAGGAAACATCGGCCGGGCCAGAATGGTCCGAGGAGATGACATGGCCGGGAAGACCACAGGACCGAAGCTGGTGTCGGCCGCGCGCGGGCCGGCGCGCAGCGAGGCGCAGGCGGACCTGCTGACCGGGTCGCAGGCGCCCGCCGGCGCACCGGCCCGCACGCTGGAGGAAGCCATCGGCGCGGAGGTGCGCCGCCTGCGCAAGGCGCACGATCTCACCGTGGCCGAGCTCGGCGCGGCGGCCGGGCTGTCCTCGGGCATGCTGTCGAAGATCGAGAACGGCGCGATCTCGCCCTCGCTCGCGACGCTTGCCGCGCTCGCCAAGGCTCTCAACATCTCGATCAGCCAGCTCTTCGCGGAAAACGAGGAGCAGCGCGACTGCTCCTTCGTGAAGGCGGGAACGGGCGTGCGGATCGAGCGGCGCGGCACCAAGGCCGGCCACATGTACGACCTGCTCGGCCATTCGCTGGCCGGCGATATCGCGGTCGAGCCCTATCTGATCACGCTGAAGGCGGACGCCGCGCCCTATACCCAGTTCCGGCATGCGGGCGTGGAATTCCTGTACATGCTGACGGGCAAGGTGCGCTACCGGCATGCCGACCGCACCTATCTGATGGAGCCGGGCGACGCGCTGTTCTTCGACGCCGCCGCGCGCCACGGCCCGGAGGAACTCATCGAGGCGCCGATGACCTATCTCTCGATCATCATCTATCCGCGCAGGACGTGAGCATCCGGCCCGTCAATTGACGTGCCGGACCCGCCCAGCTTCGGCGACATCGTAGCCGCCGAGCTCCTGCGCGCGCGCGGAAAATTCCGTCGAGCGCAGAAACGCGAACAGGGTCTGCTGCGCTGGCAGAAAATAGTCGCGCTGCCGCAGCACGAGATCGAAGCGCTCCCAGACCAGCGGCAGGAAATCGAGCCCGAAGGCGCGCGCGGCCGAGCGCGTCGCAATCCCGCAATCGGCGCGTCCCGAGCGGATCGCCTGGGCGAGGTCCGAGCCGGTCGGGCAAGGCGGCAGGACGGTCTCAAGCTGGCGCGGATCGATGCTGTCGCGGTCCATGAGCGCGAGCAGCAGAAGCTGCGCGCCCGCCCCGTCCGGGCGCTGCGCGAGGCGTGCGCGCCTGTCCGCGGCCGCGCGCAGCCCGTCGAGCCCGAGCGGATTGCCGGGCGCGACAAGCAGTCCCTGCTCCCGCCGCGCAAGCGCAATCAGCACCGCGTCATGCAGACCCGGCGCGCCGGCCAGCGCATCGATATTGGCGGTGTCGTCATCGCCGTCGATGCGATGCAGGTGAATCGCCGCCGCGACGATCTCGCCCCGCCCGAGCCGCCGCAATCCGGCCTCGCTGCCTTCCGGCAGGCTGGCCAGGCCGCACCGGCTCTCGCGCAGCGCCCATTCCAGCAGCGGATCATGGCTGCCGCCGACGATCGGCGGGGCGGCGGGCCTGGCATGGCGCTCGCCGGTCAGCAGCCCTTCAGCCAGCCAGCGGTCGAGCGCGGCTTTTGGAAAGAGCCACCGGCCCGTGGCCTTGGAGCAGGGCACGGCGCGTTCCGCCACGAGCTCGTACAGCTTGCGCTCCGAGAGCCGGAGATAGGCCGCCGCCTCATCGGTGGTGAGCAGGTCAGGCATCTGCAATGATATGCATATGAATGAATATGCTACAAAAATTGACCATTTGCGGATGAAATGCAATCAAAATGGTATGGAAACGTCGTCCGCCCTCGAACTCGTTCTGCGTGGGGATCCGGCCCTTCTGGCCATCGTGCGGCTGTCGCTGGCGGTCAGCCTGTCCGCCGTTCTGTTTGCGGCGCTCGTCGGCCTCCCGCTCGGCGCCGCGCTGGCGCTGACGCGCTTCCCGGGGCGGGGCGCCGCCATCGTCGTGCTCAACGCGCTGATGGGCCTGCCGCCGGTCGTGGTCGGGCTTGCGGTCTATCTCCTGCTCTCGCGCTCGGGGCCGCTCGGCGAGCTCGGGCTTCTGTTCACGCCGCAGGCGATGGTCATCGCACAGGCAATCCTGATCGCCCCGATCGTCGCCGCGCTGGCGCGGCAGACGCTGGAAGACCTGTGGCTCGAATATCGCGACGAACTCTCCGCGATGGGTGTCGGGCCCGCGCGCCGCATCGCGACGCTGATCTGGGACGGGCGGTTCAGCCTGCTGACTGCCCTGCTCGCAGGCTTCGGCCGCGCCGCCGCCGAAGTCGGCGCCGTGATCATCGTGGGCGGCAATATCGACGGCTTCACCCGCGTGATGACCACCGCCATCGCGCTCGAAACCTCCAAGGGCGACCTACCGCTCGCGCTCGGGCTCGGCTTCGTGCTGATCGCGATCGTGGTCGTGGTGAATGCGCTGGCCTGGGGCGCGCGGCGCGCCGGCGAGCGGATGGCGGGGTGAGCATGATGCGCGCGCCCGCAACGGACCTGCCCGTTAGGCTCGACGATGCCTCGTTCGCCGTGGGCACCGTCACCATCATCGACCGCATGACATTGACCTTCGCCCCAGGCGCTCCGACCCTGGTGATCGGGCCGAACGGCGCCGGCAAGACGACGCTGTTGCGGCTCGCGATGGGGCTGGCCGCGCCCACGTCCGGCACGGTCACCTTCGGCGGCCGCGAGCGGGGGCCGCCCCTTCGTCGCGCCTTCGTATTCCAGCGCCCCGTCATGCTCCGGCGCAGCGTCGCCGCCAATCTGCGCTATGCGCTGTCCGCGGCCGGCATGCCGCGCAGGCAGCACGACGGGCGCATCGCCGAATTGCTGGCTCTGGTCGGCCTGACGGGGATCGGCGACCGGCCGGCTCGCCGGCTGTCCGGCGGCGAGCAGCAGCGGCTCGCGCTCGCCCGCGCGCTCGCCAGGGAGCCGGAAATCCTGTTCCTCGACGAGCCGACCGCCTCACTCGATCCCGCCGCCACCAAGGCGGTCGAGGACATCGTCGCGCAGGTCGCCGCACGCGGCATCAAGGTCGTCATGTCCACCCACGATCTCGCAAAGGCGAAGCGCCTCGCCGGCGACATCGTGCTGATCCATCGCGGCCGCGTCGTCGAAACCGGACCCGCGGAGGAATTTTTCGCCGCGCCGAAAACCGATGCCGCGCGCCGATTCATCGCGGGCGAATTGCTGATTTGAACATGCCGGGAACCGGGAGACACATCATGATGCAGACGCGCCGCACGTTCTTCGCCCTCGCGACCTTCGCGCTTCTCGCGGCGCCCGCGCTTGCGCAGGACAAATCCATCGTCGTCGCCTCGACCACGTCGACGCAGGATTCCGGGCTGTTCGGCCATATCCTGCCGCTGTTCAAGCAGAGGACCGGCATCGACGTGAAGGTCGTCTCGCAGGGCACCGGGCAGGCGCTCGATACCGGCCGGCGCGGGGACGCCGACGTGGTGTTCGTGCATGCCAGGCCGCAGGAGGAAAGGTTCGTTGCCGACGGCTTCGGCGTGAAGCGCAACGCCGTCATGTATAACGACTTTGTCCTGATTGGGCCGGGTAGCGACCCCGCCGGCATCAGGGGCTCGAAGGATATCCTTGCCGCGCTGAAAACGATCAAGGACAAGGGTGCGGTCTTCATCTCGCGCGGCGACAAGTCCGGCACGCATGCCGCCGAGCTCAATCTCTGGAAACTCGCGGGCATCGACATCGCCAAGGACAAGGGCCCCTGGTATCGCGAGATCGGCCAGGGCATGGGCGCCGCCCTCAACACCGCGGCGGCCTCCGATGCCTATGTGCTCGCCGACCGCGGCACCTGGCTGTCGTTCAAGAATCGCGGCGATCTCGTCATCGCCGTCGAAGGCGACAACAGGCTGTTCAACCAGTACGGGATCATCCTCGTGAACCCGGCCAGGCATGCGCATGTGAAGAAGGATCTCGGCCAGGCCTTCATCGACTGGATCATCTCGCCGGAGGGTCAGGAGGCGATCGCCGACTACAGGATCGGCGGCGAGCAGCTCTTCTTCCCCAATGCCACGGTTCCGGGCGCGTGACATGCGCGCCAGACCCGCGCGGGACGAACGTAGCGCCACATTCGGGCCTATCCCATACTGCCGCCATGCATTCGGCGGTGGAACTCGTGTGGCTGCATGGCGCCCTGGCAATCACGGCGGCGCTCTACGCCTCCGTCGGGCAGGCCGGCGGGACCGGCTACATCGCCATCCTGGGACTTGCCGGATTCGGACCCGAAGTGGTCAAGCCGGCCGCGCTGGCTCTGAACATCCTCGTCGCGAGCATCGGTTCGATCCATTTTTTCAGGGCGGGTTTATTGACATGGCGCACCTGCTATCCCTTTGCGGTTCTCGGCGCGCCATTTTCATGGCTCGGCGGAGCGATCAATCTGCCAGCCGCGATCTATCAGCCCGTCGTGGGTGCCCTCCTGCTGCTCGCGGCGGGGCAAATGATCCGTTCGGCGAGATGGGCGGCGGAAAAGGACGAGGTCGCGCCGTCGCAGCCGCCTTTTGTTTTCGCGTTGATCGCCGGAGCGGGTGTCGGTCTGGTGTCCGGATTGACGGGGATTGGCGGCGGCATCTATCTCGCGCCGATCATCATGAGCTTCAACTGGATCGAGACGCGGCAGGCTGCTGCCGTCTCGACGGTCTTCAACCTGCTGAATTCGAGCGCGGCCCTGGCGGGGGCGTGGACGACCCTGGAAGACCTGCCCGCGCCTCTGCCGGGATGGCTGCTGGCGGTGGCGATCGGCGGACTGGCCGGAGCGTTCCTGGGAGCCGGTCGACTGCCGCCCGCCCAGCTTCGCTATATCCTCGCGTCGCTGCTTCTGGTCGCCGGTCTCAGAATGCTTTTCGGGCCGGGCTGACCGCGACGCCAGGGCACTTGAACTCGCGCACAGGCTGCGTTTAATGAGAACAGCTTCAGACTACGGGCGAGGAGATTCCACCATGAAAAGCTTCATTATGGCCTGTATTGCGGCTGTCGTGATCGCGCTGGGCGGCTGGGCAATCCTCGACAATGTCCCCGACTCCTCGCGCGCGGCCTATACCTCGAGCGGGGCGCGCATCTGAGGGCATAATCCCTATCTGCCGCAGCGCAGCAGAAATAGCCGAACGACCATCCAAATCAAAACGCCCGGACCGAAGGTCCGGGTGTTTTCATTCGGGTGCGTTGCGACGCCCGCGGCTATTCGGCCGGCGCGCCGTGCGGCGTCGCACCGCCGACAGCCTTTTGCTTGCTCATTTCCTCTTCCAGCCAGAGGTTGTGATGCTGCCGGGCCCAGTTGACGTCGACTTCGCCCGTGCCCATCGCCTCGAAGGCGCCCTCCATGCCGATCGAGCCGATATAGATGTGACCGAGCATCGCGGCGACGAACAACATCGCAACCACGCTATGGACGACCTGCGCGAGCTGCATGCCCTCGATGCCGGTGACATAGAACGGGAACATCAGCAGATAGCCGGTCACGGCAACCGCACCGCCGCCGATCACGACGATCCAGTAGATCATCTTCTGGCCGGCATTGAAGCGGTAGGAGGGCGGCTCATCGTGGCCGATAAGGCCGCCGCCGCGCCTGACCCACTCGACATCGGTGCGGTTCGGGATATTGCCGCCGATCCACATGAGGAAGATCAGAACCACACCGATCGTGAAGGGGAAGCTCAGATAGTTGTGCGCGAACTTGGCGAGCTCCGACCAGGCCGTGAACGCCTCCGGCGACATCAGGGGCAGCAGCAGCACGCGCCCGAACGTGATGTTCAGCCCTGAAATCGCAAGAATGATGAAACAGGTCGCCGTCATCCAGTGCACGAAACGCTCGAAGCCGTTGAAGCGCTCGATGGTGCGGCCGGAGCGGCCATTCTGAATCTTCACCATGCCGCGGGTGAGATAGAAGATCACCAGAATCGCGAGCATGCCGAGAATGGAAATGGCTCCGATCCAGCGCAGGGTCACCTGATGGAATTCGCGCCATTCGCGGCCGGCGGGCTGGATCAGCACGCCTTCCTTGCGGTCCGGGATGGTCACGCGGCCGTCGATCTGGCCCAGCCGCTGCAGCAATTGCTGTTCCTTCACCGCGCTCGCGCTCGGATTGACCGAGCCGTCCGGATTGCGGTCCTGCGCCATGACCGGCATGGCGATCGCGACCGCGCAGAGCAGAAACAGCGCGCCGATCACGAAACGGGATTTTGCGAGAAGCGCCATCCCCACCTCCTGTGTTTCACTTCATTGATGCAACGGGCGGCGGACGAACCCGCCGCCCGCGCGACGATCACGATGCGATGGTCTCGCGATAGGCCGTCTGCCAGCCCCAGGCGCCCGAGCCGTAGCCGCGCTTCACCACCCGCTCCTTGTAGATCTGGGCGATGATCTCGCCGTCGCCGGCGAGCAGCGACTTGGTCGAGCACATCTCGGCGCAGAGCGGCAGCTTGCCTTCCGACAGACGGTTGGCGCCGTATTTGGCGTATTCGGCCGCCGTGTTGTCGGGGTCCGGGCCGCCGGCACAGAAGGTGCACTTGTCCATCTTGCCGCGCGAACCGAAATTGCCGACGCGCGGATATTGCGGTGCGCCGAACGGGCAGGCGTAGAAGCAATAGCCGCAGCCGATGCACAGGTCCTTGGAGTGCAGCACCACGGCGTCGGCGGTGGTGAAGAAGCAGTTCACAGGGCAGACCGCGGCGCACGGCGCATCGGTGCAATGCATGCACGCCATCGACACCGAGCGCTCGCCGGGCTTGCCGTCGTCGATGGTGACGACGCGCCGGCGATTGATGCCCCACGGCACTTCGTTCTCGTTCTTGCAGGCGGTGACGCAAGCGTTGCATTCAATGCAACGATCGGCGTCGCAAAGGAATTTCATACGAGCCATTGTTGCGTCTCCTTAAGCCGCGCGAACCTGACAGAGGGTCGCTTTTGGTTCCTGCATGCCGGTGACCGGGTCGAAGC
>JACAEG010000139.1 GCA_013388965.1 Pseudorhodoplanes sp.
AGTCTGACCTGTTGCATCTGCTCCATGGCGAGGCTGCGGCACGACAAGCACCACATGCGCCCGGAGCCGCACTCCACGCGTTGGCCAAGCTTCTACCAAAGCGCGGTTAACATGTCCATCCGCCCGGCATGCGCGCGCCTCGCCCGCGCTGCCGTTGCGCAGCACGAGAGGAGAATCCAGCCCAGCTCTCCACGTCGCGCTTGTGGGATTGCGTCTGCGCCCGGATTCCCGCTCTGCGCTTTGCTGGCAGGGCACTAAATCGCTGCCGCGATAGCCGCTGCGCGGGGGTGCCCGATCGAGGGGTCTGTAGCGGGTTGAGAGGACGGTCATAGCGGGGTGGGGAGCCCCGTCCTGAGGAAGATGGAGGTGTTGGCAAACCTCACTCAGGAGAAGCTCCCCATGAGTACCGATAGCACCGTCAGCCCGCTGCGGCAGCGCATGATCGAGGATATGGCTGCGCGCAAGCTGGGGCCCCATTCGCAGCGCAGCCACATATACAGCTGCAGGCGGTTCGCCGCGTTCCTGGGACGCTCGCCCGAGGAGGCCACCGCCGACGACGTGCGCCGCTTCCAGCTGCACCTGGTCGAAGCCGGGCTCAGCATTCCCAATCGCAACCGGATCATGACCGGGGTGAAGTTCCTGTTCCGGGTGACGCTGCGGCGGCACGATCTGGCGGCCGAGATCTACCACCTGAAGGAGCCGCAGAGGCTGCCGCTCACCATGAGCCCCGACGAGGCCGAGCGGCTGCTCGACATGGCCGTCAGCCTCAGGGATCGCGTGATGCTCTCCCTCGGCTATGGCTGTGGGCTTCGCGCCGGCGAGATTGTCCGCCTCAAGGATGGCGACATCGACAGCGCGCAGATGATCATCCGCATCGTGCAGGGGAAGGGTCGCAAGGACCGGCACGTCATGCTGCCGCCAGAGCTGCTGGTGTCGCTGCGGGAATGGTGGAAGGTACGCCCGACACGCTTTGACGCCGGCGTACCGGCAGGGGAGCGGTGGCTGTTTCCTGGCCGTCGGCAAGGGTTGCATCTTACTTACCGCCAGTTGAGCCGCATCTTCGACGAGTCGGCAGCAGCCGCGGGGATCACGAAGCGGATCAGCCTGCGTTCGCTCCGGCACTCGTTCGCGACGGACCTGCTCGAGAAGGGGATCGACATTCGTTATATCCAGGCGGTCCTCGGACATTCCAAGCTGGATACGACGGCGCGCTACACGCGCGTGGCCACGGGCCGCATCGCCGCCATCGAGAGCCCGCTTGCGCGGCTCGGCGCCAAGCACCCCAGGCCGAGGAAGAAGCGCCGGAGTCCCAAGCCGGGTCCCAAGGCCGCATAGCGCGCCACCGGCGTGCGCCGCCCAGCTCTGGAGGTCGCGGATATCTTCCGCGACCACGGTCCCGCCTGGCGTGAAGCTAACCGCGGGCACGTGAGCCTCGACCAGCTGAAGGTGATGAGCGCGATCGAGCGCTGCCGCACGGCGGCGTTCGGCGGCTATGTTGCGCGCTGCGAGAACGAGAAGTGCGGCCACACCGTCATCGCGTACTGCAGCTGCCGTGACAGACACTGCCCCAAGTGCCAGGGCGCGGCGGCACGCAAATGGCTCGCCGAGCGCGAGGCCGAGCTGTTGCCCGTCGGCTACTTCCATGTCGTCTACACGGTGCCGGCGCCGATCGCCGACATCGCCTACCAGAACAAGCGCACAATCTACGATCTGCTCATGAAGGCCGCCGCCGAGACCACGCTCACGATCGCGGCCGATCCCAGGCATCTGGGCGCCCGCATCGGCATCACCGCCGTGCTGCACACCTGGGGCTCCGCTCTCACACACCATCCGCACGTGCACATGATCGTGCCGGCGGGCGGATTGTCGGCGGATGGCGGGCGCTGGATCGCGTCGCGGCCCGGCTTCCTCGTGCATGTCAAGGTGCTCTCGCGCCTGTTCCGCGGCCGGCTGCTGGCCATGCTGGCCGAGGCTCACGCGCAAGACCGCCTCACCTTCTTCGGCAAGCATGCGGCGCTCGCCGACAAGCGAGCGTTCAAACGGTTCCTGGCACCGCTGCGCAGGCGGGAGTGGGTGGTCTACAGCAAGAAGCCGTTCGCGGGGCCTCAAGCTGTGCTCACCTATCTCTCCCGCTACACCCATCGCGTCGCCATCTCCAACCGCCGGCTCATCGCCGCCGACGACGGCGGCATCGCGTTCCGCTGGAAGGACTATCGACTCCAGGGCCCCGATCGCTGGAAGACGATGACGCTCCACCCCCATGAGTTCATTCGCCGCTTCCTCATGCACGTCCTCCCCAAGGGCTTCCACCGCATCCGCCACTATGGGCTGTTTGCCAACGGCAACCGGGCCGACAACATCGCTCGCATGCGCGAGCTCCTGCGCGTTGCGCCCGTCGTCGAGCCTGAGGAGAAGACCGCCGCGCCGGACGAGCCGTGCGTGCTCGCCTGCCCCTGCCCGCGCTGCGGTGGCCGCATGATCGTCATCGAGGTCTTCGCGCGCGGCTGCGAGCCACGATATCGGCCGGCGCCTGTCCCAACGCCGATCAGGATCGACACGTCATGACGACCGCTCAGACTGCTCGCCGCAAAGCCGCCCGTCGCGGACGCCGCTCATCGGTCGGCGACGACCCGGTGCGCCTCGCTGCGCCTCGCCACCGGCTCATGGCAGCCGCCGGGCAACGGCGCGACGCCCGTTCCGCTCGTCCAGCTATCGTCCACCGCCCTGCTGCCCGCGGACGCGGCCCGATCCTGTTCCCCCCAACCATGCCCGCTGCCGCCAAATCCCCATAGAGCCCGCGGCACCGTCGGTGCCCCACTAACCGCGATTTCGTGCCCTGGCGCTTCTCGGACGCCTCCCGTCGGCGCGCGTGGATGGGGGCGTCATGCAGGCGTCCGAGAAACCTGCACATGAGCCGCCATTGGGTGGGCGTTGAGATGGTGTTAGCCGTCTACAGGACGCCTGCCAATGCCATCACACGACACGTCCTCAACCCCGCGCAGGAACGGAGACTTCCGCGGCCTTTCCAACGCTAAACATAGTTGTCGGTGGATCGCCGAAGCGGTTCGCCG
>JACAEG010000297.1 GCA_013388965.1 Pseudorhodoplanes sp.
AATGATCAGCGGCGATCGCGCACTTGCGATCCACTCGGCGAGCGTGGCGATCGCCCGGGGGTCGGGATGTCCGATTGTCGGCAGTTGGCGCGGCGCGGAGGACAGCGTCTCCGGCACCGGCGCCGCCAGCGGCTCGCGCGGCAGCACGAGATAGACCGGACCGCGCGGGAACGACATCGTCATCTCGTGCGCGCGCGCCACGACCTCGCCGATCTGCTCCGGCACGCGCAATTCATAGTCCCACTTGACCAGCTCGCGCACCATGCCGGCCTGGTCGAACATTTCCTGCGCCCAGTGGATGGGCCGGTTGCGCGAGCCGAACAGCCCCTTTTCGGTGATCGGCGTGCGGCCGGCGCAGACGATCACCGGCGCGCGGTCGCGCGCGAGATTGGCGATGTTGTTGATCGTGTTGGCGGTGCCGACATTGACATGCACCATCACCGCCTGCGCGCGGCCGGTCATCAGATAGACGCCATGCGCCATCGCGACCGCGAGATTCTCGTGCGGGACGAGGATCGGCTGCGGCACCTTCACATTGCCGCGGCGCGCGCGCTCATAGGCTTCGACGATGGGCGGGAAATCGGTTCCGGGATTGACGAAGAAATAATCGACGCCGTGATCGGCAAGCGCGGACAGAAATGCCTCGGCGGCGATCGGCGCAGGTTTCCCGTCGTCGGCCGCGCGCACAACGGGCCCTGCCATGAGGCGATCCTCCGGAATTGTTGTTCTTTCGATTGAGTTTTACTTATCCGACGATGAAACCCCTTACAACGGCGGACGCATGTCGGCAGCGCAGGCGGGCTATTCCGCCGCGATGCGCAACGCCGGCTGCGCGTCGATTTCGGCCAGGCAGCTCTGCAGGGTTTCGCCTTCCGGATCGGTGAGGGCAGCGGTGCGCGCGCTTGCAATCGCGTCCGCGGCGCGCGGCATGGGAAGCCGCCCATCGAGCGCCGGTCGGATTACCCGTTCCTCGATCAGCGCGAAATTCTGCGTTCCGCGCTTGTGGGTCGAGCCGTATCCCTTGATCAGGCGGGCGCATTCCGCAATCTCGAGCGCGAGATCGCCGGAGCGTGTCGCGCCTTCCGCGACCAGCGCGAGCCAGCGCTCGATCGATGCCTGCTCCTCCTTGTAGCGGAAGGTGGCACGCCGGAAGGGGCGGAGCGCGGCGAGCGCGCGAAAGCGCAGATAGCCCAGGATGGCGGTGGACTGCACCTCCATCCCGACATGCACGCGGTCGAGCCAGCCGAAGCGCTTCGACACGGCGAGAATGGGCCGCGCGAGAATGGGCGGCAGGATCGAGCAGAATTCCTCGATGCCGGGTTTCAGGAATTCCGCGATCGCATAGGGCTGGCCCGGCTTCACCCCGAGGTCCCTTTCGATCCGGTGGCGGCGCGCCGGGTCGATCTTGGCCTGGGCGACGCGGATCACGTCCTCGTAGGACATCCGCAAGGCGAGATGGCGCGCGGTCTCGCGCAGCAGCGCACCATCCTTGCCCGCCTGCGCGTCCGCCGCCTTTATGGGCGCGAGCCGGTCGAGATAAAGCCGCGCATAGGCGGAGTCCTGATAGGCGGCGAGGCGGCGCAAGCCTTCGACGACGACCTCCCGGGCCGCCAGCGGCATGTGGGCGCAAATCTCGTCCTCGAGGTCCTGCAGATCGGCAACCTCCGGCTGGCGCCTCCGGGCATCGGGCCTTTCCGCGGCGGACGCGTGCTCGCGCGCGGCGGCGAGCCCGGCCTGAAAGCCGCGCAGGTTGCTGTCCACCGCCTTGCCGTCGGCCCGGATCGCGCTCTCCAGGACGTCGGGCCCGAACGGCAGACGGCCGCAGCCGGCGAGCGCGCCGAGCATGACGGCATTGACCATCGTGCCGTGCTGACGGGCGAGCGCCTCCATGTCGATGACGATGCGCCGCTGCGAATTCTTCTCGATCGCCGCAAGCAGCCTGTTCTGGTCGTAGCGGCCGTCGGCCATCGCGACCTTCTCGTTCATGACGTAGAAGCGTCCCGACGAGGCGATGGTCAGCGTGCGCTCCTGCGTGACGAAGCCCGCGGCGACGGCGCGGGCCGCTTCCATCAATTCGCTGGCGACCAGAATGTCGATATCGCCGATGCCCGGCGTCAGCGCGAAGACCGGCCGGCGACCGCCGAGCTCGCTCCGGGTCTTCGGCAGAATCTCGATGTAATAGGTCGTCGCGCCGGTGCGCTGCGCCACGCCGGGGATCGAGGTGGACTGCACCGGATATCCGAGCGAGTCGGCGGCGCTCACGATCCAGCCGGTCAGCACGCCCCCGCCTTCGCCGCCCAGAGCCGCGATCAGAATGGTGAGGGGGCGCTCGCTCGTCGTCACGCCGCGGCCTCGTCCATGCGCGGATCGAGCAGGCCGATGATCCTGCGGCGCAGCCAGAACAGCAGGCGATCGCGCCAGCCCGGATTGCTCACGACTTCCGCCCTGTAGAAGGACGGGCACAGCACCGCGGCGTGCGCGACCTCGCCGCACAGCCCGCAGCCCACGCAGGATTCGATCACGGAAGCGACGGGATCGCTGCGCAGCGGATCGGGGCTCGGCTTCACCGTGAGCGAGGGGCAGCCGGAGAGGCGGATGCAGGAATGATCGCCGGTGCAGATCTCGTCGTCGACGCCGAATTTCGTGCGCGTCACGCGCTTGCCGGCCGCAAGCTTCTGCGCGTTCTCGGCGCGCACGCGGCGCTGGCGCGCAAGCTGGCATTCGCCGTCGGCGATAATGACCTTCAGTCCGTGCTCGGCGCTGCGGAGCGCTTCCTTCAGCGTCTTCGTCATGGTCGAGACGCTGTAGGTGCGGACCTTGCGCAGCCAGGTCACGCCGAGCGAACGCAGGGTCTTCTCGACATCCATGCCGGGCGCTGCGCCCGCGCGGCTCGCCTTGCTGGAGGGCATGAATTGCAGCCCGGTCGCCGAGGTGTAGCCGTTCTGCATGACGATCAGCACGCCGTCGCCCTTGTTGAACAGGTTCGAGGCGACGCCGGTGATCACGCCGTTATGCCAGAAGCCGCCGTCGCCCATGACCGCGATCGGGCGCTTCTCCATGTTGGGACCGACAGCGGCGGCGCTCGCAAGGCTCATGCCGTAGCCGAGGATCGAATTGCCCATGTTGAATGGCTGGAAGGTCGCGAAGGCATGGCAGCCGATATCGGCGCTGATATGGGTCGGACCGACCTCGCGCTGCGCGAGCTTGATCGCGGAGAAGACCGGCCGCTCGGGGCAGCCGGTGCAGAAGGTCGGCGGGCGCGGCGGCAGATCGCGCAGCGATGCCGCAGCCGCCGGCATATGCGCGAAGATGCGCGCGGAGCGCGCTACGATCTCGTCGGTATCGAGGCCCGCGGGCTTTGCCTGCGCGAGAAAGGCGGTGACGCCCTTGAGCAGGACTTCGGACGAATATTCCCCGGTATTGGGCAGCGGGCCCTTGCCGGTCACGCGCGTCTGGATGTCGGCCTTGCGCAGCTCGACGTTGATCGCCTGCTCGATATAGTCCGGATAGCCTTCCTCGACCACCAGCACGTGCTTCTTGCCGGCGCAGAACTCTCGCACCTCCTCCGGCACCAGCGGATAGGCGACGTTGAGGACATGGAGCGGCACGCGCGACTGGCCGTAAAGGTCGGCGAGACCGAGCCGCGACAGCGCGCGCAGCACGCTGTTGGTCAGCCCGCCCATCACGACAATGCCGATATCCGACAAGTCTCCGGGCACGAATTCGTTGAGCTTCTGCTCGCGGATAAACTTGCGCGCGGCGGGCAGGCGCTCCTCGACCTTGAGCCGCTCCTGGATGAAGGTGACCGGCGGATGCGCGAGCCGCGCATAGTCGAAGCGGGGCGGACCTTCGAGCTTGTTGAGGCCGGACGCCGCGCCGCTGCGATTGTCGCTGGCCGGAAACTCGCCGGTGACATGGCAGGCGCGGATGCGAAGCTCCAGCATGACCGGCGCGTGGCTCGCTTCCGACAGCTCGAAGCCCTTCTCCACGCAGCGCACGATGGTCGGCAGATCGGGCCGCGGGTCCAGCAGCCACATCGAGGATTTCATCGCATAGGCATAGGAGCGCTCCTGGATGACGCTCGCGCCTTCGCCGTAATCCTCGCCGATGATGATCATCGCGCCGCCAAGCACGCCGGGCGAGGAGAGGTTCGAGAGCGCGTCGGCGGCGACGTTGGTGCCGACGATCGACTTCCAGGTCACCGCGCCGCGCAGCGGATAGTTGATCGAGGCGCCCAGCATGGCCGCGGCGGAGGCCTCGTTGGTGCAGGTCTCGACATGCACCCCGAGTTCGGCGAGCAGATCCTCGGCCTCGACCATCACGTCGAGCAGATGCGAGACCGGGGCGCCCTGATAGCCGCCGACATAGGATACGCCCGACTGCAGCAGCGCCTTGGTGACCGCAAGAATGCCTTCGCCCCGGAAGACGTCGCCGTTTCCGAGCTTCAGGCTTTCGACTTCGGTCTTGAACGAGCGTTCCATGCCTGCACCGGGCCCCGTGAGCCGTCAAAAGGTTTGAGAACCAACTATCCTACCACCTTTGCCGGCCCGAATCATCCCGCCTCGCCGGGCGCGCCTAGCCCATCCGCGAGGGCAGCCAGAGCGCGATCATGGGGAAGATGACCAGCAGCACGAGGCGGATCAGGTCGGTCACGATGAACGGAAACACCCCGTAAAAGATGGTCGATATCTTCGCGTCCTCGATCACGCTCTTGATGACGAAGATATTCATTCCGACCGGCGGGTGGATCAGGCCCAGCTCCACCGTCATGACGATGATGATCCCGAACCAGATCGGATCGAAGCCGAGTTCCTTGATGACCGGGAAGATGATCGGCACGGTCAGGATGATCATGGCGAGCGCGTCCATGAGGCAGCCCAGCACAAGATACATCAGCAGGATCAGCGTCAGCACCCCGTAGGAGCCGATGCCGAGCCCGGTCAGGAACTCGGTCACCTTCTGCGGCGTCTGGGTGATGGTCAGGAAATAGCCGAACAGGAGGGCGCCGATCAGCACGGTGAACACCGCCGCCGTGGTGCGCGTGGTCTCCAGCAGCGACTGCAGGATATCCTTGCCCGAGAGCTTGCCGCGCAGCACGCCGATGATGAAGGCGCCGCCGGCGCCCATCCCGGCGGCCTCGGTCGCCGTGAACATGCCGCCATAGATGCCGCCGATCACGAAGGCGAACAGGAGCAGGGTCGCCCAGACGTCGCGCAAACCGGCGAAGCGCTCCTTCCAGGGCAAGCGCGGACCGGCGGGGAGGAATCCCGGACGCACCCAGCCGATGATCGACACCGTCGCCATGTACATGGTCATGGCGAGGATGCCCGGCAGGATGCCCGCGACGAACAGCTTTCCGACGTCCTGCTCGGTGATGAGCCCGTAAACCGCGAGCACGGTGGAGGGCGGGATCATGATGCCCAGCGTGCCGCCGGCCGCAATCACGCCGGTCGCGAAGGATTGCGGATAGCCGTAGCGGCGCATTTCCGGATAGGCGACTCGCGAGAAGGTGGCGGCGGTCGCAACCGACGAGCCGCAGATCGCGGCGAAGCCGCCGCAGGCCGCGATGGTGGCGATCCCGAGCCCGCCCTTGAGGTGGCCGAGAAAGCCGTTGGCGGCGCGGAACAATTCGCGGCTCATGCCGGACGTCGTGGCGAAGGAGCCCATGAGCAGGAACAGCGGGATGACCGCGAAGTTGAAGTCGGTCACCGTGCGCATCGTCGTGTGGCCGACGATTTTCAGCGCGGGACCCGCGCTCGTCAGGTAGCCGAAGCCCGAGACGGCCACGAGCCCCATCGCCATGCCGATCGGCACGCGCAGCAGCATCAGCACGAACAGGCTGACGAAGCCGAGGATGGCGACGGTATCTCCGCTCATGCGCGCCTCACTCCACCGGCTTGGCGAGCTGGCGCTCGTGCACCATCAGCTCGGGGTGGAAGATCAGCCGGTAGGTGCGCACCGCGATCAGCAGCACCGCTGCGACATCGCCGATCCAGGCGACGAGGAAGAACGGCCAGACTGGCAGCCGCAGGTCGAAGGTCTGCACATTGGCATCGCGCGTGCTCGTGACCTTGTCGAACAGGGTGTAGGTCTGCACGATCACGACGAAGAGCAGCACCAGCGTCGCGAATACGTCGATGGCGCGCTGCCATCTCGGACCGACATTGGCCCAGACCAGGTCGACGGTGATGTGCGTGCCGCGATAGGAGGTGGCGGCGATCCCCCAGAAGATCAGGATGCCGAGCAGCAGCTGGCCGAAATCGTAGGCGTCGGGAATCTGGATCGAGAAGAAATAGCGCAGCAGCACGGAGATGAAGACGTCGAGCGCGACGATGCCGACGAAGAAGGCTGCGATCCATTCGATCGAATCGATGAAGCGGTCCATGTATTTCGCAGGCATGGTGGCGCGTCCGTCGATTCAAATGGGAGGCCGGGGGCGGGTCATGCGTGCGGCGGCGAAAGGCTCCGCCGCCGCACCGAGGTCGATATTGTCTCGCTTGTTGCGCCTTGTTCAATAGGCCGCGTTGTGCCTGGCGAGCGAATCCTTCAGCTCCTTCATGATCGCGACGGGATCGCCGCCGGCCTTCCTCACATTGTCGGCCCAGGTCTTTTCCAGCGGCTCCGCCGCCTTCTTCCATTCGGCAAGCTGCTCCGCCGAGAGCGGATAGACCTCGTGAGCCGGGTCGCTCTTGAGCTTCTGCACGCCGGCATGCTCGAAGTCGGCCCACGGACCGGCGACCTTCAGCGCCCACTCGTTGGTGCAGTGATCGTCGATCACCTTCTTCTGCGCCGGCGACATCTGGTTGTAGACCGCCGGGTTGAACACGAAGGCGAAGGTGGTCGCGTAGAGCGGCGCGTCGATGTGGTATTTCGTGACCTTGTCGATGCCGAAGAGCGGCACCGAGCCCCACGGGAAGGTCACCGCTTCCGCGACGCCCTTTTCGAGGATGTCGCGCACTTCCGGCGCGCTCGACTGCACGTTGGTGCCGCCGAGCTGCGTCACGAACGAGGCCATCGTGGCGTGCGCGGGGCGGATCTTCATGCCCTTGATGTCCCCGGGCACCATGATCTTCTTCGCCTTGGCGTGGAAGGTGCCGGGGTCGTGCATGAAGGCGAGGCAGAACTTCACGTCCTTCATCTCGGCCGCGGCATATTTGCGGTACCAGGCATCGAGCGCCTGCGAGCCGCCCTTGGCGTTGGTGACGAGGAACGGCAACTCGCCCGCGCCGATGATCGGGAAGCGGCCGGGCTGGTAGCCGGGATTGATGTAGGTGAGGTCGGCGATGCCGTCGCGCGCCATGTCGTAATGGTCGAACGCCTTGCCGAGCTGCTGGGAGGGGTAGACTTTCGACTTGATGGTGCCCCCCGAGGCCTTCTCGACCGAGGCGCCCCATTCCTCCAGCGCCTTCTGCAGCGGATGCGACGGCGGGACCCAGTGCGCGAGCTTGAGCTCGAAGGTCTTGTCCTGCGCCTGGGCGGCGCCTGCGATCAGCAGGCCGCCGAGCACAGCGGCGCACGCGGCGAGCGATTTGCGATGCAGCGATGGGCGATGCGATGGCATGTCCGGAAACCTCCCTCGTGTGATCGTTGGTATTCCATCCAACTTTTCTGGTATTGAGCCGCAAGCGGGCCGGATTGTAAAGCTGGAATGTTTTGCAGCATAATCGTTGGATACAAAACAATCCGCGCGCCGGAACCAGGGGAGGAAAGCCCGATGTCACGGGCGATGCGGCTTGAGCGTCCGCGAGACGCCGATGCGGCGGGCAGCGAGCAGGGGGAACCGATCAATTTCGGCCCGCTCGAGCACTGGATCGGGTTCAACCTGCGGATGGCGCAGACGGCGGCCTTCGCGGGCTTCGCCAAGTTGTCGCATGAAATCGGCGAGCGGCCGGGCCGCTTCGCGACGCTGATGCTGATCGCCAAGAATCCGGGCATCAGCCAGACGGCGCTCAGCCGCGCCAATGGCCGCGACAAGTCCTCGCTGACGCCGGTGCTGACCGATCTCGTCCGCCGGCGGCTCGTCAGCCGCACGCGCACGCGCAACGA
This sequence comes from Pseudorhodoplanes sp., assembly GCA_013388965.1. GTDB lineage: Bacteria > Pseudomonadota > Alphaproteobacteria > Rhizobiales > Xanthobacteraceae > Pseudorhodoplanes. The sequence goes on from JACAEG010000297.1 coordinate 8,047, forward strand.
CCGGCGGACCTATCGCCTGACGCTGACGCCGGCCGGCGAAAGGGTCCTGCGCGAACTCGTCGCATGCGCGGAGCGGCACGAGGACAGGCTCGACGCCATCGTCGGACCGCGCGAGCGCGCGCAGTTCCTGCGTACGCTGAAGAGGATCGCGGCGGAGATGGGGTGAGACTGCAACCCGGCCCTAGACCTCGTCCTCGCCCGGCGCCGGCCCGATCTTGTCCAGTATCCTGTTGAGCAGGTGCAGCAATTGCTCGCGACCCTTGTCGCCGAGCGCGCCGTTGACGTTGTCTTCGTGCCGCGCGACCGAGGAATGGACGCGATCCATGAAGGCCTTGCCCTTGCTCGTGAGGAACAGCGCGTAGGAGCGCCGATCGGACGGCACCGGCTCGCGGCGCGCGAGCCCGCGCTGCTCGAGGAGATCGAGCAAGGCGACGAGATTCGTGCGCTTGATCCCGAGCGCCGTCGAAATCTCGATCTGCTTCAGGCCGGGATTGTTCTCGATCACGGTGAGCACGGAATATTGCGCGGGGCGGATGTCGTATTCGGCGCAGGTGCGATTGAAGTCCTTGAACACCGCGAGCTGGGCGCGCCGCAGCACGTAGCCGACGCGATCCGGCAATGGCGAGAGATCGACCGGATTTCCGGTCCGTGCCACGGGCTCCGCGGCCGCCCGGTCGGCCGCGCTGCGCGGAATTGTCTGAGGGCGCCGGGCCATCCGATCGCTCCCGTCAGCCCGCCCGGAACCGCGCCGCGAGGTCTTCGGGAATGGGCTTGGCCTTGATCTTGTTGGGATCGTCCGGATCCTTGCCCACCCAGACGCGGGTCTCGAAGCCTTCGAGCGCCATCTCGCCATCCTTCATCAGGCGGTGATGGACCTCGAAACTCGACTTGCCGACCTTGGTGAATTCGGACTCGATCGTCACGTCGTCGCCGTAGCGGCACGGCTTGTAGAATTTCGCGCGCGTGTCGACCATCGGATAGCCCGCCGATTCATGCTGCTGGAGGAGCTGGAACTTGGTCAGCCCGCTGGCCGCCGATATCAGCATGCTGGTGGAATGGTCGAACATCGCGAAATAGCGCGGATAGAAGACGATCCCGGCGGAGTCGCAATCGCCCCATTCGATGCGGAAGGTTCTGGAATTCTTGAGCATGGGGTCCTGCTCTTACCGCGGCGCCATGCGCAGCGAGCCGTCGATCCTGATCACCTCGCCGTTGAGATAGCCGTTTCTCACGCAGGTCATCACCAGGTCGGCATATTCGCGCGGCTGGCCGAGCCGCTTCGGAAACGGCACCGAGGCGCCGAGCGAATCCTGCGCCTCCTGCGGCAGCGCCATCAGCATCGGGGTTGCGAAAATGCCGGGCGCGATCGTCATGACGCGAATGCCGAATTGCGCGAACTCGCGCGCCGCCGGCAAGGTGAGTCCGACCACGCCGCCCTTCGAGGACGAATAGGCCGCCTGCCCGATCTGACCGTCGAACGCGGCGACCGAGGCGGTCATCACCACGAGCCCGCGCTCGCCGTCGGTCAGGGGATCGAGCTTGGCCATGTCGGCGGCGGCAAGGCGCATCATGTTGAAGGTGCCGATCAGGTTGATCTCGATCACCTTCCTGTAGTCGGCAAGCGGCATCGGTCCGTCGCGGCCGAGAATGCGCTTGGGGGGGCCCACGCCCGCGCAATTCACCAGGATGCGGCCGGCGCCATAGGTCTCGCGCACCTTCGCGAGCGCATTCGTCGCGCTCGCCTCGTCGGTGACATCGCAGGCGACGGCAATCCCGCCGAGCCTGTTCGCGATCTCGCCCGCGGCCTTCTCGTTGAGGTCGAGCAGCGCGACCTTCGCGCCCGCAGCGGCCAGCGCTTCCGCCGTTGCCGCTCCCAGCCCCGATGCGCCGCCGGTGATGACGGCGACCTGCCCCTTCGGATCCATTCTCAGTTCTTCCCGTTGCCGCCGGACGTTGCGTCCGGGTTTTCGATCAGCATGGCGATTCCCTGCCCGCCGCCGATACAAGCCGAAGACACGCCATAGCGCAAATTGGCGCGCTTGAGCTCGCGCGCCAGCGTCAGGGTCAGCCGCACGCCGGTTGCACCGAGCGGATGGCCGATCGCGATCGCCCCGCCATTGACGTTGAGCTTGTCCTCGTCGAGGCCGAGCGCGCGGGCGCAGGCCATCACCTGCGCGCCGAAGGCCTCGTTGATCTCGATCCGTCCGATGTCGGAAAGCGTCAAGCCGGCCCGCTCGACCACCGCCTTGATCGCGGGCACCGGGCCGATGCCCATGATCTCGGGCGGCACGCCGACCGCGACCGCGCCGAGAATGCGCGCGAGCGGCTTCCTGTTGTTCTGCTTCAGATAGTCCGACGACACCACGATCGCGGCCGCCGCGCCGTCGACGATCGCCGACGAATTCCCGCCGGTCTGCACGCCGCCGAAGGCCGGCCTGATTTTCGCCAGAGCCTCGACCGGGGAGGGGCGGACATGCGTGTCGGCTGTCACCTCGTTCGTCTCGCGCGCAAGCCTGATGCCGCGCGGCTCCAGCCCCTCGATCTCGAAGGTCTCGGTCTTGACCGGCGCGATCTCGCCGGCATGAAATCCGCTTTTCTGCGCGGCGACGGCCCGCTCGAAGCTGCGCGCGGAGAAGGCATCCACCTCGGGTCGCGTGATCTGGTATTGGCGCGCGAGATTTTCCGCGGTGTCGCCCATCGTCACCCTGGCGCCGGGGTCGAGCAGCGCCTCCCACAGGAAATCCTTGAACTCCGGCTGCCCCATGCGGAAGCCGCTGCGGATCGTGTAGGACGCAACCGGGTTGCGGCTCATCGATTCGGTGCCGACGCAGAGCGCGACATCGGCGCGCTTGAGCGAAATCGCATCCGCGGCCTGGCTCAGCACCTCGATGCCGGTGCCGCAGACGCGCTGAACGAGATGCGCGGGCACCTCGATCGGCACGCCGGCGTAAAGCCCGATATGGCGCGGCGTCATGTAGGCGTCGAAGCTCGCCTGCGCCATGTTGCCGGCGATGACCGTGCCGACGTCCCTCGGCGAGACGCCGGATTTCTCCAGCGCGGCCCGGGCGGCCTTGATGCCGAGATCGATCGGCGAGATCGCGGCGAGCGGGCCGTTATAGTCGACGAACGGCGTGCGCATCCCGTCGAGCAGCCACGCATCCGCAAAGCTCGCGCCGACTCCAGGCGTTTTCTCGGCCATGTTCAGGTTCTCTCGTGAATCGTGATGACGTGGGCGGGCGCCGGCTCCGCATAGAGCGCGGCCACGTCGCCGGCGCGGTTGGCAAGCACTGCGCGCTGGTTGATCGAGCCCTTGTCGGTGATCTCGCCGACGTCGAGCGAGGGGGGCTCGGCGAGCAGCATCATGCGGCAGACGCGGTTGGAACTGCCGGTGCTATGCCTGGCAAACTCGACAAGGCGCTCGCGGAACGCCGCCAGCACGCGCGGATGCGAAAAAATCTCCCGCGCCGGGGCGTCCGCCGGCAGGTCGGGCGCCAGCGTGCGGCAGGTTTCCGCGACGGGAAAGACGAGCGCGCCGATTTCGTTGCGGTCGAGTCCGGCGATGACGACGTCGCGCATATAGGGCGAGAAATGATCGATCAGCTTCGCGCGCAGCGGGCCGACGCTGACCCAGGTGCCGGTCGAAAGCTTGAAATCCTCCGCCACGCGGCCGTCGAACAGGAAACCCTTGCCCGGGTCGGCGGGGTCCGCGAATTTCATCGCGTCGCCGAGCTTGTAATAGCCTTCGTCGTCGAAGGCCTTCGCGGTCAGGTCCGGGGCGCGCCAATAGCCGGGCGTGACGTTCGGGCCCTTCACGCGCGCCTCGAGCTTTCCATCCACGGGCACGAGCTTGAGCTGGAGGCCCGGCGTCGGCAGTCCCATATTGGTCGGATCGGTCGTGTTTTCCGTGCGCACGAAGGCGCAGGGCGCCGTCTCGGTGGCCCCGAAGCCGGTCAGAAACAGGATGCGCTCGCCGCAGGTCCGGAAGGCGAGCTCCTGCATTTCGTCGAAGACCGGTTTCGAGAGCGCGGCGCCCGCGAACCACAGCACCTTGAGATGGCGGAAGAAGTTTTCGCGCAATTGCGGGTCGCTGCGCAGGAACGGCAGCAGCGCCTCGAAACCTTTCGGGACGTTGAAATACCAGTTCGGCGAAACGTCCTTGAGGTTGCGCACGGTCGTCTCGATCGCGCCCGGCAGCGGCTTGCCCTCGTCGATGTAGAACGTGCCGCCGTTATAGAGCACGAGCCCGACATCGTGATTGCCGCCGGCGGTGTGATGCCATGGCGCCCAGTCGACGGTGACCGGCGGCTCGTCGACGAAATAGGCGAGCGCGGAGCGGATCATCTCCTGATTGGCGCACAGCATGCGCTGGGTGTTGATGACGCCCTTGGGCTGGCCGGTCGAGCCGGAGGTGAAGAGAAACTTCGCGATCGTGTCCGGTCCGATCGCCGCGTGGGCCGCCTCGATCGCGCCGGTCGGCGTCGTCGCGGCGAGATCGTCGAATGTGAGCGCCGGGCGCGACGACGGCGGATTGCGCGTGACCGCCACTTCGACCTCCGGCGGAACGACGGCCTCGATCGCGCGTCCGAAGGTGTTGCCGTCGGACGCGAAGACGAAGCCCGGCGTCAGCAGCCTGAAGATGTGCCGCAGCTTGCCGAAATCCTGCGAGATCAGCGAATAGGCCGGCGAAATCGGCGCATAGGCAATCCCGGCATAGAGGCACCCGAGCGCCATCATCGCATGTTCGAGATCGTTGCCCGACAGGATGACGACCGGCCGCTCCGCCGAGAGATTGCGATTGAGCAGCGCCTCGCCGATGCTGCGCGCATGGGCCAGGGCCTGCGCATACGAAATCCCGCGCCACGCGCCGTCCGCGTCGCGGCCGGCGAACAATGTGCGGTCCGGCGTCTTCTCGGCCCAGTAAACCAGCCGGTCGGTCAGGCGCGGCGGATGATCGTCGAGCGTCTGCCGGGGACGGATGAGGATCGAGCCGTCCGCGCGGTGCTCGACATGGAGATCGGGCTTGCCGAGCCGCACGCCGCGAAACGGCGCGCTCGCCATGTCCGGGTTCTCGTCGGGCTTGGTCTGGAGCAGGGCTTCCGGCATCGGGTGGCTCGACACGATTGGCGGCCGCTTACTGGCGCAAGGCCTTCGGCGCTCGCTTTTCCAGGAAATCCCTCAGCCGCGACTGTGCCTCGTCGTTGCCCGAGGCGATTGCGGCCATCAGCGATTCCATCATGTAACCGCCGGCGCGGTCGGAATCGGCGATGCGCGGCAGCACATGCATGATGGCGTAATTGGTGAGCTCGGTATTCCTGGCGATGCGTTGCGCCAGCTCGATGCCCTTGGCGAGGCCGGCGCCGTCGTCGACGAGGTAATGCGACAGGCTCATCGCGAGCCCCTCCTCGGCGCCGTAGGTGCGGCCGGTGAGCATCATGTCCATCATGCGGGAGACGCCGATCAGACGCGGGATGCGCACCGAGCCGCCACCGCCGACATAGATGCCGCGGGTGCCTTCGGGCAGCGCATAATAGGCCGAGCGCTCCGCCACCCGCACATGGCAGGCCGCCGCGAGCTCCAGTCCGCCGCCGACCACCGCGCCGTGCATCACGGCCACGACCGGCACCCGGCCGAACTCGAACTTGTCGAACACGCGGTGCCAGTTGCGCGAGTGATGCACCGCCTCGACGGTCGAACGGATGGTCAGCTCGGTGAGATCGAGACCGGCGGAAAAATGATCGCCCTCGCCATGCAGCACGACCGCGCGGATATTCTCGGGCAGCGTGTTGAAGAAGGTGTCGATGCCGTAGACGGTCGCGTCGTTGAGCGCGTTGCGCTTTTCCGGCCGCGCGAGACGCAGGATCGCGATGTCGCCCTCGACGCGCGCGGCGAGCGAATCCGGCAAACCGCCGATGGTCTGGTCCTTGGGCACGCCTGCCGTTCCTCCTCGGCTTATTTTGTTATGATATATAACATTTCGGGGCGCATGGTCAAGGACGCGGCCCGCGCTCACTGGACTTCGTAAACATCCAGTATAACGGCGTTTTTCTCGCGCTGCCCGCGCGCCAGCGCCAGGATGCGGTTCAGCCAGTCAAGCCCGGGCGTGCCCGTCTCGAACCGCATTGCGGTCCGGAAATAATAGAGGGACGGGTCGACATTGTCGCCCCGCATCAGGGCGGCCAGCACCTCGGGCGGCCCATGCCGGATGCCTTCGCTCGAGACCAGGATATCGCCGCCGGAATCCGCCCGGACGGTGTAGCGGGCCTCGATATGGGCGGCGCCATCGGCGCGAACGATCTGCCAGTCCGCGCCGCCGGGCAGGATCGTTCCCGACAGCCTCGGTCCCTCGACGCGCCCGCCCAGGATGTTGATGACCCGGCGTTCGCCATAGGGGGTCGTGCCGACATGAATGATATCGGCGAGTTCGGCGCGCACCTGAAACAGCTTTTGCGTGGCGATCATCGGCGTTCCTTGCGGCCCGCGCGTGCGGGCGGCGAGCGGGGGTGATCGTGGATCAGGCCGGGTTGTTGATCAATGGCTTGAGGTCTTTCTGCGCGGCTTTGAGCGTGGCGAGAAAGCGCGCCGGCAGGTCGGCCGCTGCGAAGCGCGCCGATTGCGTTCCGACATTGAGCGCGGCGACCGTCTGGCCGGCTGCGTTGTGGATCGGCACCGCGATCGAGACGAGACCGAGTTCGAGCTCCTGGTCGATCACGCAATAGCCCTGCCGGCGCACCTGCTGCAGCACCTGCATGATGTCTTCCTTGCGCGTCACGGTATGCGGCGTGAAGGCCTTGCGCGGGACCGCCGCGATGCGGCGGGCGGCTTCCGCCGGATCGAGCGCGGCGAGCAGGACGCGTCCCATCGATGTGCAGTAGGCCGGCAGGCGCGCGCCGATTCCGAGCGCAACGGTCATGATGCGTTTGGTGGCCGCGCGTGCGATATACACGATCTCCTCGCCATCGAGAATGGACGCCGAGCACGACTCGTGAATTTCGCTGCTGAGCCGGTCCACATGCGGTTGCAGCAGGTCCGGCAACTTGTTCGAGGCGATATAGGCGAAGCCGAGCCGCAGCACCCGCGGCGTCAGCCGGAAGAGATTGTGGTCGAGTTCGGCATAGCCGAGCCGCTGCAGGGTCAGCAGGCAGCGCCGCGCCGCGGCCCGGCTCAGCTGCGTCCGCGCGGCGACCGCGCTGACGCTGAGCGAGACATTTTCCTCGTCGAAACATTCGATCACGGACAGGCCCTTGCCCAGCCCGGCCATGAAGTCGCGATCGGCGCGCGGGTCATTGCGGAGCGGCATGACGTGGTCCATTGTGGAAAAGGGGTTCGTGCGATTATCGCACAAAAAGCCCGGCGTGTTGACCGGGGCAACAATTTTTCGTACGTATCAACGATTAATAACGTGCGATTATCGCACAAGTCGGCGAAGATGCAACCAGGGCAGCGCGCCGCACGGGGAGAAACGGAATGGCGCGCGTTCTGGCGCTGAAGGAGGCCGTGGAATCGCTGGTGCGGGACGGCGATACCCTGGCGATGGAAGGCTTCACCCATCTCATTCCGCACGCGGCCGGCCACGAGATCATCCGCCAGGGCAAGAAGCACCTGACGGTGATCCGGATGACGCCGGACCTGATCTACGACCAGCTCATCGGCATGGGCTGCGTCGACAAGCTCGTGTTTTCCTGGGGCGGCAATCCCGGCGTCGGCTCGCTGCATCGTTTGCGCGACGCCATCGAGAACGGATGGCCGAACAGGATCGACATCGTCGAGCATTCGCATGCCGCGATGGCGAATGCCTATGAGGCCGGGGCCGCCGGCCTGCCCCTTGCGGTGTTCCGCGGCTACATCGGCACCGACCTGCCGAAGGTGAATCCCAATATCAAGTCGATCACCTGTCCCTTCACCGGCGAGAAGCTCGCCGCCATCCCGTCGCACCGTCCCGACGTCGCCGTCATTCACGCGCTGCGCGCCGACCGCGCCGGCAACGTGCTGCTTGAGGGCATTCTCGGCGTGCAGAAGGAGGCGGTGCTCGCGGCCAAGCGCTCGATCGTGACGGTCGAGGAAATCGTGGACGATTTCGGGCCGCGCAGCCTGAACGCGACGATCCTGCCGAGCTGGACCGTCGGCGCGATTTCAGTCGTGCCGGGCGGCGCCTTCCCGTCCTATGCGCAGGGCTATTACAAGCGCTTCAACGCCTTCTACAAGGAATGGGACAGGATTGCGCGCGAGCGCGACACCTTCCTTGCCTGGATGAAGGAAAACGTCCTGAACAAGGGTCCGGAAGCGTTCGCGGAGCATGTCCGCGGCTTGCGGGTCGCGGCGGAGTGAACGCGATGACGCCGAGCTACAAGCCGAACGAGATCATGACCATCGCGGCGGCGCGGGCGCTGAAGAACGAGGACGTCTGCTTCGTCGGCATCGGCATGCCGTCGGCGGCCTCGAATCTCGCGCGCCTGACGCATGCGCCCGGCATCACGCTGATCTACGAGTCGGGCACGCTGGCGACCAGGCCTTCCGTGCTGCCGCTCTCGATCGGCGACGGCGAATTGTGCGAGACCGCGCTGACGACCGTGTCGGTGCCGGAAATGTTCCGCTACTGGCTGCAGGGCGGGCGTATCTCCGTGGGCTTTCTCGGCGGCGCGCAGATCGACAAATACGCCAATCTCAACACCACGGTGGTCGGGCCCTACGACAAGCCGAAGGTGCGGCTGCCCGGCGGCGGCGGCGCGCCGGAGATCGCGACCTCCTGCGGCGAGATCTTCATCATCATGGCGCAGGGCAGGCGCGGCTTCGTCGACAAGCTCGATTTCGTGACCTCGCTCGGTCATGGCGACGGCGGAAATGCGCGCGAGAGGCTCGGCGTCAAGACGAGGGGGCCGACCCGGCTCGTCACCGACCTGTGCATCTTCGAGCCCGATCCCGAGACGAAGGAGATGATCGTCACCTCGATCCATCCGGGCGTGACGCGCGACCAGATCCAGGAAAATACCGGCTGGACCGTCCGCTATGCGGACACGGTTGCGGAAACGCCGCCGCCCAGCCAGCTTGAGCTTGAAACGCTGCGCGAGCTGCACGCGCGCACCGCACGCGCCCACGGCGAGGGCGGATCGAAGGAGTAAGGCAATGCGCGACGTCTTCATCTGCGACGCGGCCCGTACCGCAATCGGCCGCTTCGGCGGCTCTCTCGCCAAGGTCCGCACCGACGATCTCGCGGCCGCGCCGATCAAGGCGCTGATCAGGCGCAACGCCAAGGCGGACTGGTCCGCGCTCGACGATGTGTTCTATGGCTGCGCCAATCAGGCCGGCGAGGACAACCGCAACGTCGCGCGCATGGCGCTGCTGCTCGCCGGCCTGCCCGAGACCGTGCCCGGCGCGACTATCAACCGGCTGTGCGCCTCGGGGCTCGACGCGGTGGGCAGCGCGGCCCGCGCGATCAAGGCCGGCGAGATGGAATTCGCCATCGCCGGCGGCGTCGAATCGATGACGCGCGCGCCCTTCGTCATGGGCAAGGCGAGCGAAGCCTTCTCGCGCACGGCCGAAATCTTCGACACGACGATCGGCTGGCGCTTCATCAATCCGCTGATGAAGCAGCAATACGGCGTCGATTCGATGCCGGAGACCGGCGAGAATGTCGCCGAGGAATTCCAGGTGACCCGCGCCGACCAGGATGCCTTTGCCGTCCGCTCGCAGCAGCGCGCCGCCAGCGCGATCGCCGCGGGCTATTTCAAGAGCGAGATCGTGCCGGTCGAGGTGCCCGGCAGAAAGGGCGAGGTTGCGGTCGTCGATGCCGACGAGCATCCGCGGGAGACGACGCTCGAGCAGCTTGCCAAGCTGAAGACGCCGTTCCGCAATCCCGGCACGGTGACGGCGGGCAATGCGTCCGGCGTCAACGACGGTGCGGCCGCGGTGATCCTCGCCTCCGAAGCGGCGGTCAAGAAGCATGGTCTCACGCCGCGCGCGCGCGTGCTCGGCATGGCGTCGGCCGGCGTGCCGCCGCGCATCATGGGCATCGGCCCCGTCCCGTCGACGCGCAAGCTGATGGAGCGGCTCGGCCTGAAGATCGGCGATTTCGATTTGATCGAAATCAATGAGGCCTTCGCAGCGCAATCGCTAGCCTGCCTGCGGCAGCTCGGGCTTCCTGACGACGCGGAGCACGTCAACCCGCATGGCGGGGCGATCGCGCTCGGTCATCCGCTCGGAATGTCCGGGGCGCGGCTGGCCCTGACGGCCGTGCACGGACTTGAGACGAGGGGCGGGAAGCTCGGGCTGGCCACCATGTGCGTGGGCGTCGGCCAGGGCGTGTCGCTCGCCATCGAGCGCCTCCCATGACAAGAAGCAAGAGAAGGCCGTTCCATGTCCCTCGTATATCCGACGCAAAGCCTCAGCGTTTATCCCAAGCATCTGTCGCCGGGCTACAAGAGCACGATCAAGCGCTCGCCGTCGAAGCCGCTGATCCCGATGCCGCATACGATTTCGGAACTGACGGGACCCGTCTACGGACATGACGCCATCCAGGAGAACGACAACGACCTGACCAGGCAGCATGCGGCCGAACCGCTCGGCGAGCGCATCATCGTGCACGGTCACATTCTCGACGAGGACAAGCGGCCGGTGCCGGACGCGCTGGTCGAGCTGTGGCAGGCCAATGCCTGCGGACGCTATGTGCATATCGTCGATCAGCATCCCGCGCCACTCGATCCGAACTTCACGGGCGCGGGCCGCACCGTCACCGACAAGGCGGGCTATTACAGGTTCGTCACCATCAAGCCGGGCGCCTATCCGTGGGGCAACCACTACAATGCCTGGCGGCCCAACCACATACATTTCTCGGTATTCGGACATTCGTTCCTGTCGCGGCTCGTCACCCAGATGTATTTCCCGGGCGATCCGCTGTTCCCCTTCGACCCGATCTTCAATTCGGTGACGGACGAGAAGGCGCGCAACCGGATGATCGCCTCGTTCGATCTCGAGAACACCGTGCCCAACTGGGCGCTCTGCTATCGCTTCGACATTGTCCTGCGCGGACGGGAGAAGACGCCGGAGGATATGGACTGATGTCGGAACTCACGCCCTCGCAGACGGTCGGTCCCTATTACGCCTACGGGCTCACGCCGGAAGGCCGCAAGAGGTGGAAGCCGGGCGACCACTACAAGTGGAAGGAGACGGTCGGCGACAATCTCGTCACACCCGATGCGGCCGGCGAGCGCATTCGCATCGAGGGCGTCATCTATGACGGCGACGGCAAGCCGATCACGGACGCCATGCTGGAAATCTGGCAGGCCGACGCGCAGGGCCGCTATGCCGATCCGCGCAACGGCGCCGCGCTGCCCAATACGTCGTTCCGGGGCTTCGGCCGGTCGGCGACCGACGACAACGGCATGTTCGCCTTCGACACGATCAAGCCCGGCCCGGTTCCGGGCCCGGGCGGCAGGATGCAGGCGCCGCACATCGTCGTGTGCATCTTTTCCCGCGGCATGCTGCGGCAGCTCTACACGCGATTGTATTTCGCTGACGAGGCCGCCAATGCCGCCGACCCGATCCTGTCGCTCGTGCCGGCGGATCGCCGCGCCACGCTGATCGCCAGGCGCGAGACGCAGAACGGCAAGCCGCTTTATCGGTTCGACATCCGCGTTCAGGGCGAGGGCGAGACGGTGTTCTTCGAAATCTGAATTTTGCGAGGCTACGTCAAGCATGTTTGAGTTTCGGCGCGCGACCCGTGACGACGCCGAATTGCCGGAATGCCGCGCCGCAGCAAGGTTTCTGACGCAAATGCGGGCTGGAATTGGACGGTCAGGGCTGGTAGCACACTGCCCCAACAAGACTGTTTGACATCCAACCAAATGGGAGGACTGACATGTTACGTCGCCAATTGCTTGCGGGCTGCGCTGCGCTCGCATTCGGCCTTGCGGCGGCCGGCGGAGCGGCCGCGCAGGACGTATTCAAGATCGGCCTGATCCTGCCGATGACCGGACAGCAGGCCTCGACCGGCAAGCAGATCAAGGCAGCCGTCGATCTCTACATGGCGCAGCACGGGAACACCGTTGCCGGCAAGAAGATTGAAGTGATTCTCAAGGACGACGGCGCGGTGCCGGACAACACCAAGCGGCTGGCGCAGGAGCTGATCGTCAACGACAAGGTCAACGCGATCGCCGGTTTCGGCGTGACGCCGGCGGCGCTTGCCGCCGCCCCGCTCGCGACCGAGGCGAAGATTCCGCAGATCGTGATGGCGGCCGGCACCTCGATCATTACCGAGCGCTCGCCCTATATCGCGCGCACGAGCTTCACGCTCGCGCAGTCGTCGGAAATCATCGCCGACTGGGCCATCAAGAACGGCATCAAGAAGGTCGTCACGATGGTCTCCGACTATGCGCCCGGCGCGGACGCGCAGAAATCGTTCAGCGACAAATTCACCGCGGGCGGCGGCACGATCGCTGAAGCAATCAAGATCCCGCTCGCCAATCCCGATTTCGCGCCGTTCCTGCAGCGCGCCGCCGACGCCAAGCCCGACGCCGTCTTCATCTTCGTTCCGTCCGGCCAGGGCGGCACCTTCATGAAGCAGTTCGTCGAGCGCGGCATGGACAAGTCCGGCATCAAGATCATCGGCCCGGGCGACGTGACCGACGACGACCTGCTGCCCAACATGGGCGACCAGGTCATCGGCACCGTGACCGCGCATCTTTACTCCGCCGATCACGACTCGGCGAAGAACAAGGCCTTCGTCGAAGCGTTCAAGAAGGCCAACAACTTCCGCCCCAACTTCATGGCGGTGGGCGGCTATGACGGCATGCACCTGATCTACGAGGCGCTGAAGAAAGCCGGCGGCAAGACCGACGGCGATTCGCTCATCGCCGCGATGAAGGGCATGAAGTGGGAAAGCCCGCGCGGGCCGATGTCGATCGACCCCGACACGCGCGACGTCATTCAGAACATCTACATCCGCAAGGTCGAGAAGAAGAACGGCGAGCTCTACAACGTCGAATTTGCGACCTTCGAGAACGTCAAGGACCCCGTCAAGGCAGCGAAGAAGTAAACCGGAGAACCTGGATGCGCGGCACCGAGAGCCGCCGCGCATCCTTCTTGCCAGTCCGGGTTCGAGCGTTGAGGGAGCCTCTGCGGTCGTGCTGCGGGGGCGGGCGGTGCAGGCGGGGGCATTCATCCGACCATGCTGACGATCCTGTTCGACGGAATCGCCTACGGCATGCTGCTGTTCGTGCTGGCCTGCGGGCTCGCCGTCACGCTCGGCCTGATGAATTTCGTCAATCTCGCGCATGGCGCCTTCGCGATGGCGGGCGGCTATGTCACGGTGGTCACCGTCAACCGCTATGGCGTCCCGTTCTTTGCGGCGCTGCTGCTGGCCTTTTTCGTGAGCGCGCTGCTCGGCCTCATCATGGAGCGCACGCTCTACCGCCGCGTCTACGGCAAGCCGCATCTCGACCAGGTGCTGTTCACCATCGGCCTTGTGTTCATGGCGGTGACGATGGTCGACTATGTCATGGGATCGAGCCAGGTCTTCGTGCAATTGCCGGCCTGGCTGCAGGGTCAGGATGTGTTCTTCGGGGTCGGCATCGGGCGCTACCGCCTGCTCATCATCGTGATCTGCGGCCTGCTCACCATCGCCCTGCAGCTCATTCTGTCGAAGACGCGGTTCGGAAGCCGGCTGCGCGCCGCAGTCGACGATGCGCGCGTGGCGGGCGGGCTCGGGATCAACGTCAATCGCGTGTTCGCCGTCACCTTCGCCTTCGGCTCGGGACTGGCCGGCCTCGGCGGCGCGCTCGGCGCGGAGATTCTCGGCCTCGATCCGATCTTCCCGCTCAAATACATGATCTATTTTCTGATCGTGGTGACGGTTGGCGGAACGTCCAGCATCACCGGTCCCTTTCTCGCCTCCCTGCTGCTCGGGATCGGCGACGTCGCCGGCAAGTATTATGTGCCGACGCTCGGTTCCTTCGTGATCTACACGATCATGATCGTTGTGCTGATCTGGCGGCCGCAGGGGCTGTTCGCCCGCGGCACGGCACGGTGAGGGCGGCATGAACGACATCTCCCCCAAACTTGTCGCCGGACGGCTGGTTGCGCGCGCGCACTGGCATCCGCTGGAATTCCTGTTCTGGGCGGCGGCCTTTGCCTCGATCTGGCTCCTGCCCGGCAAATACCTGATCCTGACCGAAATCGCCTGGCTCGGCCTGTTCGCGCTCTCGCTCGATCTCATCCTCGGCTATGCCGGGATCGTCTCGCTCGGCCACGCCGCCTTTTTCGGCTTCGGAGCCTATTGCGCGGCGCTGCTCGCCAAGCACGAGATCATCAACGAGCCGGTGCTTGCGCTGATTGTCTCGGGCGTCGCCGCGATGCTGCTCGGCTTCGTGACGAGCTTCCTGGTGCTGCGCGGCTCCGATCTCACCCGCATCATGGTCACGCTCGGCGTGGCGCTGCTGCTGCGCGAGCTGGCCAACCGGATGGGCTGGCTGACCGGCGGCGCCGACGGCCTGCAGGGCGTCGAGATGAAGCCGATCCTCGGCCTGTGGCGCTTCGACATGTTCGGGCACAACGGCTACGTCTATTGCCTGATCGTGCTGTTCCTTCTCTTCCTGCTCGCGCGGCGGATCGTCTATTCGCCGTTCGGCCTTTCGCTGCAGGCGATCAAGGACAATCCGCTGCGCGCCTCGGCCGTCGGCATCAACGTCAATCTGCGGCTGGTCGCGATCTACACCATCGCTGCCGGCTATGCGGGGATCGCGGGCGCGCTGCTCGCGCAGACATCGGCCTTCGCCTCGCTGGCGGTGTTCGATTTCGAGCGCTCGGCCGACCTGCTGCTGGTGCTGATCATCGGCGGCACCGGCTATCTCTATGGCGGGCTGATCGGCGCCCTGATCTTCAAGATCCTGCAGGACTGGCTGTCGCATCTGACGCCGCAATACTGGCCGTTCTGGATCGGGCTGCTTCTGGTCGTCATCGTGCTGGTCGGGCGAGAGCGCATCGGATCCTGGACGCTGCCATTCCGCACGCTGGCGAACAGGTTCGACTGGCGGAGGAAAGAGTCTTTTGGCGGGGGCCAGGCGTGAGCGTCGTCCTCGAAACGGTGAATCTCGTCCGTCGCTTCGGCGGCATCGTCGCGACCAACGATGTCTCGCTGAAAGTCGAGAAGGGCGCGCGTCACGCGCTGATCGGGCCGAACGGCGCCGGCAAGACCACGATCATCAATCTGCTCACCGGCGTGTTGCGCCCCACCTCCGGGCAGATCCTGCTCGACGGCAACGACATCACGAATGTGAAGCCTTACGTGCGGGTCGGGCTCGGCATCGCACGCACCTTCCAGATCAATCAGCTTTTTGCCGAGCTGACTCCGCTCGAAACCATCGGGCTTGCCGTGTCCGAGCGCCAAGGTCATGGCGGCGACTGGTGGCGCCTCGCCGGCAGCCGCCGCGGCGTCATGGATGAGGTGGTCGAACTGCTCGAGCGCTTCAAGCTGACCGATGTGAGCGAGGCGCGCACGACGATCCTGCCCTATGGCAAGCAGCGCCTGCTCGAGATCGCGCTCGCGATCGCCTGCAAGCCGCGCGTGCTGCTGCTCGACGAGCCGGCGGCCGGCGTTCCGGAGGACGAGCGCCACGACATTCTCGCGGCCGTCGGCGCCTTGCCCAAGGACGTCACCGTGCTCCTGATCGAGCATGACATGGACCTGGTGTTCAGCTTCGCGGACCGCATTTCCGTGCTGGTGAACGGCGCGCTGTTCGTCGAAGGCTCGCCCGAGGACGTGGCGCGCGACCCGCGGGTGAAGGCGGTCTATCTCGGCGAGGAAGCGCATGTCTGACCTCCTCGCCATCGAGAATCTGTCCGCGGGCTATGGCGAGGCCGTGGTGCTGTCGCAGGTCTCGCTTGCGATCCCGGAAGGACAGTCCCTGGCGCTGCTCGGCCGCAACGGCATGGGCAAGACCACGCTGATCAATTCCATCATCGGCGTGACGCGCTATCGCGGCGGCACGATCGGGCTCGACGGCCGGGATATCACGCAGCTGCGGCCGGACCAGCGCGCGCATGCCGGGATTGGCTAGGTGCCGCAGGAGCGCAACATCTTCAAGTCGCTCACCGTCGAGGAGAACCTGACCGCCGTGCAGCTGCCCGGCCGCTGGGATGTCGACAAGATCTACGGCCTGTTTCCGCGCCTGCAGGAGCGCCGGCGCAATCTCGGCAACCAATTGTCCGGCGGCGAGCAGCAGATGCTGGCGATCGGCCGCGCGCTCATTCTCAATCCGCGCATCATGCTGCTCGACGAGCCGCTGGAGGGGCTCGCCCCGATCCTGATCGAGGAATTGCTGGCCGCCCTGCGCCGCATCATCCGCGAGGAGGGGATGTCGGCGCTGCTGGTCGAGCAGAATGCCCAGAAAATTCTCGGCGTCACCGACCGTGCCGCCATCATCGAGCGCGGCGCCATCGTCTATCAGGGCGACAGCGCGACGCTCAGAGCCGACCGGAGCATTCTTGAAACCTATCTCGGCGTCACCGATGCCGGCCCGCGCCGCGGCGGCCGGCCGAAGCACTGACGGCTGGCCCTGCGGCATGCCGGCGCGGTATGGGACGCATCCCACGCCGATGTCCCACCCCGCCGCCCTTTCGTTTTGTGGTTGACGAAAGCAGCACGGCCCGGTTCGTTCCCTGCAAACAGAATTTCACTGGAGGATCCCAACAATGAAAAGAACGAAGCCGCCTTACCGCGCCGACCAGGTCGGCAGCTTTCTGCGCACGGCGCCGCTGAAGGAGGCCCGCGCCAAGCGCGAGAAGGGCGAGATCACCGCCGAACAGCTCAAGGCGGTCGAGGACGAGGAGATCAAGAAGCTCATCAGGAAGCAGGAAGAGGTCGGCCTGCAGCTCGCCACCGACGGCGAGTTCCGCCGTTCCTGGTGGCATTTCGACTTTCTCGGCCTGCTCGACGGGGTGAAGCTCGTGGAGAGCGACCACGGCATCCAGTTCAAGGGCGTGGAGACCAAGGCACAGACGCTCAAGATCGACGGCAAGGTGGACTTCCCCGCCAACCACCCCTTTGTCGAGCATTTCAAGTTTCTGAAGGCGAACACCAAGGTCATGCCGAAAATGACCATCCCGTCGCCGACCGTGCTGCATTTCCGCGGCGGGCGGAGATCGATCAGCAAGGACGTCTATCCGGACATGGATGCCTTCTTTGCCGACACGGCGAAGGCGTATGCCAAGGCGGTCAAGGTGTTCTACGACGCCGGCTGCCGCTATCTGCAATTCGACGATACGGTCTGGGCCTATCTGTGCTCTCCCGCCGAGCTGCAGAAAGCCAGGGAGCGCGGCGACGACCCGACCGGCCTGCAGGAAAAATACGTCGAGATGCTGAATACGGCGATTGCCGCCAAGCCCGCCGACATGGCGATCACCACCCATGTATGCCGCGGCAATTTCCGCTCGACCTGGATTTCCGAGGGCGGCTACGAGCCGGTGGCGGAAAACCTGCTCGGCAAGGTTAACTACGACGGCTATTTCCTCGAATACGACACCGACCGGGCCGGCGGCTTCGAGCCGCTGCGGTTCCTGCCCAAGGGCAACAAGCAGGTCGTGCTTGGCCTGATCACGTCCAAGAGCGGAACGCTCGAGAACAAGGACGACGTCAAGAGGCGCATCGAGGAGGCCGCCAAATTCGCCCCGATCGAGCAATTCTGCCTCTCGCCGCAATGCGGCTTCGCCTCGACCGAGGAAGGCAATATCCTCACCGAGGACCAGCAATGGGCAAAAATGCGCGAAATCGTCGAACTGGCAGAGGAAGTTTGGGGCAAGTAACGTTGTTTATGGCTTGAAGGGTTGGGAGGGATCGTCAAGAATCCCCCCAACAAAAAACCGGTCCATCAGGGAGGACATCGATGCTTGGATTTCGGAAGCTGCGGCCGCTTGGCCGCACCGTTGCGGCCCTGGCCGCCGCGACGGCCTTGACGTTCACTGCCGCCGTCGGAGCGAAAGCGCAATCGGGTGAGCCGATCAAGATCGGCTTCGCGATGGCGCTGACCGGCCCGCTTGCCGCCAACGGCAAGCAGGCGCTGCTCGGCATGAAAATCTGGGAAGAGCAGATCAACAAGAAGGGCGGCCTGCTCGGCCGTCCGGTCAAGCTCGTCTATTACGACGACCAGACCAATCCTTCGAGCGTGCCCGGCATCTACACCAAGCTGCTCGACGTCGACAAGGTCGACCTCGTGGTCGGGCCTTACGCCACCAACATGATCGCGCCCGCAATGCCCGTGATCATGCAGAAGGGCAAGGTGTTCGTGGCGCTGTTCGGTCTCGCGGTGAACAGCGAGTTCAACTACGACAAATACTTCGTGATGATCCCGACCGGCCAGAACACGAAGCCGTCGTTCACCGAAGGCTTCTTCGAAGTTGCGGTTGCGCAGGATCCGAAGCCGAAGACGGTGGCGCTGGTTGCGGCCGACGCGGAATTCTCCCGCAATGCCTGCGAGGGGGCCCGCACCAACGCCAAGAAACACGGCCTCAACATCGTCTATGACCGCACCTATCCGCCGGCCACGACCGACTTCACGCCGATCGTGCGCGCGATCCAGGCCTCCAATGCCGAGATCGTTGCGGTGTGCTCCTATCCGCTCGATTCGGTCGGCATGGTGAAGGCGGTCAACGAAGTCGGCTTCAAGCCCAAGATGATCGGCGGCGCGATGGTCGGGCTGCAGGCGACCGTGTTCAAGACGCAGCTCGGCCCGCTCCTCAACGGCTGGGTCAATTACGAGACCTGGGTGCCTTCCAAGCAGGCGCTCACGCCGGAAGTGCAGGAGTTCCTGAAGGAATACCAGTCGCGCGCGAAAGCCGAAGGCGTCGATCCGCTCGGCTATTATCTCGGCACCTGGGGCTACGCCTATATCGAACTGCTCGGCAAGGCGGTGGAAGCCACCAAGAGCCTCGACGACAACAAGATCGCCGACTATCTGCGCAACAACACCGTGAAGACGATCATGGGCGACATCAAGTTCGGAAAGAACGGCGAATGGGCCGAGTCCGGAATGATGCAGGTGCAGTACCACAGCATCAAGAGCGGCGACCTGGAGCAGTTCCGGGGCATGGACACGCAGACGGTCGTTCATCCTGCAAAGGTGCAGACCGGCAAGGTGATCTACCCGTTCGAGAAGGCGCGGCAGTAA
>JACAEG010000328.1 GCA_013388965.1 Pseudorhodoplanes sp.
CATGGAGGGCGCGATGACTGACGCGGTTGCCGACGGCGCGCGGGCCGATCACCGCGAGGGCATGGAGCATCTCGAGACCGGCTTCTCGCGGCTGGTGACGCTCTGGCTGCCGCTCGGGCTGATCGTCGTGGTGCTGCTGTTTCCGTTCTACTGGATGGCGCTGACCGCCATCAAGCCGAACCATCAGTTGCTGGACATGGATACGGTCAGCCCGTTCTGGACATGGTCGCCGACCTTCGAGCACATTTACAAGCTGCTGTTCGAATCGAACTATCCGCGCTGGCTGTGGAACACGATGTATGTCGCCTCCGCTGCGACCCTGCTGTCGATCGTCGCCAGCGTGCTCGCCGCCTATGCGATCGTGCGGCTGCGCTACAAGGGCGCGCAGACCATCGGCGGGCTGATCTTCCTCGCCTATCTGGTGCCGCCCTCGATCCTGTTCATCCCGCTCTCGACCGTCATCTACAATTACGGCCTGTTCGACTCGCCGCTGTCGCTGATCCTCGTCTATCCGACGATCCTGATCCCGTTCTCGACCTGGCTGCTGATGGGCTATTTCAAGACCATCCCCTACGAGCTCGAGGAATGCGCGCTGATCGACGGCGCGAGCCGCTGGCAGATCCTCACCAAGATCGTGCTGCCGCTCGCGATCCCGGGCCTGATCTCGGCCTTCATCTTCTGCTTCACGCTGTGCTGGAACGAGTTCATCTACGCGCTGACTTTCCTGCAATCGGTGCAGAACAAGACCGTGCCGGTGGCGATCGTGAACGAATTCGTGGACGGCGACGTCTATCGCTGGGGCTCGCTGATGGCGGGCGCGCTGGTGGGCTCGCTGCCGCTCGTCATTCTCTATGCCTTCTTCGTCGAGCATTACGTCTCGGCGATGACCGGCGCGGTGAAGGAATAGACACACGGTCATTCCGGCCGGGCGGCGCAAGCCGCGACAGCCGGAATCCAGATGCACCCGCAGGTCTGGATTTCGGGTTCGCCCGCTTCGCAGGTGCCCCGAAGCAGCCGGGGCCAATGATTCCTTTTGAGATATCAACAAAGAGAGCAGCAGCATGCCCGAACGCATCGGATTCATCGGCCTCGGCTTCATGGGCCACGGCATGGCCAGGAACCTCGTGGAGAAGGGCCACCCCCTGACCGTCATGGGACATCGCAACCGTGCGCCGGTCGACGACCTCGTGAAGCGCGGCGCCGCGGAAGCGAAGAGCGCGGCCGAACTCGCGAGGAATTCCGATATCGTCTTTCTCTGCGTCACCGGCTCGCCGGAAGTGGAGGCGCTGGTCCGCGGCCCGAACGGCCTCAAGGCCGGCGCCGGCAAGGACCTCGTGATCGTCGATTGCTCGACCTCCGATCCCAATTCGACCGTGGCGCTCGCGGCCGAGCTGAAAGCCGCCGGCATCGCCTTCTGCGATGCGCCGCTTGGCGGCACGCCGGCGCAGGCGGAGGAGGGCAAGCTTTCGGCGATGGTCGGATGCGATGCCGCGGTATGGCCGCGACTGGAGCCGGTCATTCTCAAATGGGCGGCCAAAGCCGTGCGTGTCGTACACACCGGCGACGGTCACAAGATGAAGCTGCTGATGAACTTCTGCGCGATGGGCTACGCCTCGATCTATTCCGAGGCGCTGGCGGTCGGCAGGAAGGTGGGGCTTTCGCCGCAGCAGATCGATTCAGGGCTGCGCGGCAGCCGGATGGATTGCGGCTTCTATCAGACGTTCTTCTCCTATGTGCTCGAGGGCAATCGCGAGGCGCACAAGTTCACGCTCAACAATGCGCACAAGGACATGCGCTATCTCGCGGCGATGGCGGAAGCCGCCGGCGTCGCCAATCCGGTCGGCGGGGCGGTGAAGAACTACTACGCGATGGCGGTCGCCGGCGGCCGGGGCGAGGATTTCGTCCCGATGCTCTCGGACTTCGTGGCGAGGCTGAACGGCGTGTCGCTTGCGGATGGCAGAAAGCAGGCGGCGGAATAGCGGAAGCGGCGGGCTGGCGCTCCGCTTGCCTCCGGCATGCGAGAGGCGTAAGGGACGCCCGCCCCTCCACGCTGCAAATTCCTCAGACCCGATGAATATCGGCACCGTCCAGGCGATCCGAAAGATCGTTCTCCTGATCGGCATCGTCGCCGGCATTTTCATTTTTGCCGTCACCGATTCCGCGACCGTATCGGGCGAGACCGTTCATGAGATGATCGAGTGGGTCGGGATCGTCCTGATCGTCGTCTGCATTCTGGGACGGACCTGGTCATCGCTCTATATCGGCGGACGCAAGATCGAGACTCTGACGGTGCGCGGTCCGTATTCCGTTACCCGCAACCCGCTCTATTTCTTTTCCGTGATCGGCGCTGCGGGCGTGGGCGCGCAGACGGGCAGCGCCGTGCTCGGGTTGATCTGCGCCGCACTGGCCTTTGTCGTGTTCCATGTCGTCGTGCTGCAGGAGGAGAAGCTGCTGCTCAACCTGCATGGCGAATCCTACGCCGCATATATGCGGAAAGTGCCCCGCTTCTTTCCCAGGCCGTCGCTCTGGCACGACGAGAAGACGCTGACCATCTTTCCGGCGCGCGTGCTGATGACGTTTGCGGACGCGATGGTCTTCCTGCTCGCGGTGCCGCTCGCGGAACTGTTCGAGCATCTGCGCGCGGCCGGCATCATCCCGACGCTGCTGGTCCTGCCCTGAGCTCTTGACCCACCGCGACCGCCGGAGGTGCGCTTGACGAAGCGCTCTGCGCCGGCGCCGCCGGGCGGCATCCAGAAGAATTCTCTTGCGCTCACACCAGCATGGTCACCGGCTTCTCGATGAAGCCCTTGAAGGCGCTCAGCAATTGCGCGCCCGACGCGGCGTCGAGGATGCGCGCATCGCAGGACAGCGTCGCCGTCACGACGCTCTCGAACCGCAGGGAATTGTCAGGCGCTTCGAATGGCTGACGGCGCACGGCGCCGACGGCGAGAACCGCCGTCTGCGGCGGCCGGATGGCGAGCGAAATCTCCCGGATGCCGGGATCGTCGATGCAGATGACCGCGGTCGATGCGCCCCTGGCTTCGGCCGCTGGCCGACCGGCATCGCGCAGCTCGTCTGCGATCGCGCCGACGGTTTTGGTGCCGGCATCGCGGACCCAGGCCGTCGCTCCGCCCGCCATCACGACGGCGATATCCGATTGATCGAACGGACGATTTTCCTCGCGCGCGAACCCGGTCCGGATCACAGGCACCCGCTGCAGCGACAGCGCCCATGCCTTCAACACGAAGTCGCGAATCGCAACCGGGGAATCCGGCCGCGCCGCATTCGCCTCGTCGCGGATATCCAGCAGCGCGCCGACAGCGATGTCGGCGGCGATCGTGAGTTGCGGGGCGGCCTGCTCGCCGAGGATCGAGCCTGTCCGGCGCCGTTCGGCGATCGTCTGCGCGATGTCGCTCGCGACGATGCGCCCGTGCGGCCCCGAGCCCTTCACCCGCGCCAGATCGATGCCGTTCTCGCCCGCGAGTCGACGCGCCAGCGGCGTCACCGTCGCGCCGCCGGGCAAGCGCGCCGGACCGAAATTGCGTTCGGGTGTGCGCACCTCGCGGAAGGGATCCATGAGGATGGGCTTGGCCGAAGCCATCGGAGCCGAGCTCCGCTCCTCCCCGCGCGGGCGGGGACCCGAAGACTCATTCCGGATTTCCGCTTGCGCGGGCATGAGCGGAGGAGGTGCAGGTGTCTCGCGCGCGACCGAAACGTCTCCGTCCGCTAGCACCGCGACGACCGCCCCCACCTTTGCCGTCTCGCCGACCTGAAACAGGATCTGCGACAGCGTGCCCGCGCTCGTCGCCGGCACTTCCATCGAGGTCTTGTCGGTCTCGATCTCGAACAGGTTGTCGCCGGGCTTCACCGCGTCGCCCGCGCGCTTGAACCATTTCACGATCTTGCCTTCGGCAACGGTCTCGCCGAGCTGCGGCATGAGGATGTTCATGCGCAGCCCCAGGCACACATGTCGCTTCGGGTGACCTCCCCTCTTGCGGGGGAGGTCGGCGAGCCGGGAGGGCGGTCGATGCAGCGAGCGTAGCCACGCCACCACCCCCCTCCCCAACCCTCCCCCACAAGGGGGAAGGCAGTGGAGAGGACGTCCCCAATGAGAATCGTAGCGACAAATCCCGCCATAGCAGCGATTACCAATTCACCGACACATATTGCGTCTCGAGAAACTCCATCAGTCCCTAGTGCGCGCCCTCGCGGCCGATGCCGGACTGCTTCATGCCGCCGAACGGCGCAGCCGGGTCGGAGACGAGGCCGCGGTTCAGCCCGATCATCCCGAAATCGAGCTTCTCGGAGACGCGCAGGCCGCGGGTGAGGTCCTTCGTATAGAGATAGGCGACGAGGCCATACTCGGTGTCGTTCGCGCGCCGGATCGCCTCGTCCTCCGACTTGAAAGTCTGGATCGAGGCAACAGGTCCGAAAATCTCCTCCTTCAGCATCAGCGCGCCGTCGGGCACGTTCGTGAGCACGGTGGCGGGATAGAAGAAGCCGGGGCCGTCCGGCGTCTTGCCGCCGGTCAGCACCTTCGCGCCCCGCCTCGTCGCGTCCTCGACCAGCTCGATCACCTTGTCGCGGCCCTCCTTGTTGACGAGCGGCCCCAGCGCGACGCCGTCGTCGAGGCCGTTGCCCATCTTGAGCGAGCCCATCCTGTCGGTCAGCTTCTTCGCGAACTCGTCGTGCACCTTCTCGTGCACGTAGAAGCGGTTGGCTGCCGTGCAGGCCTCGCCCATGTTGCGCATCTTGGCGATCATCGCGCCCTCGACCGCGGCGTCGATGTCGGCATCCTCGAACACGATGAAGGGCGCGTTGCCGCCGAGCTCCATTGCGGGCTTCAGGATATTGTCGGCGGCCTCCTTCAGCAGCAGGCGGCCGACTTCGGTCGATCCGGTGAAGGAGACGACGCGCACGCGCGGATCGTGCAGCATCGCGCTCACCACCTTGCCGGAGGAGCGCGAGGGGATCACGTTGACGACGCCGGCCGGCACGCCGGCTTCCTCCAGAATGGGCATCAGCGCCAGCATGGTCAGCGGCGTGTCGGAGGCGGGCTTGAGCACGACCGGACAGCCCGCCGCGAGCGCCGGGCCGATCTTGCGCGTCGCCATCGCGGCGGGGAAGTTCCACGGCGTCACCAGCAGCGCGACGCCGATCGGCTGCTGGGTCACCAGCATGCGGTTGGCGCCACCGGGGGCGAGGGCGAAGCGGCCGGGCAGGCGCACCGCCTCTTCCGAAAACCAGCGGAAGAACTCGGCCGCATAGGCGACCTCGCCGCGCGCCTCGGCGAGGGGCTTGCCGTTCTCGCGCACGATCAGCTCGGCGAGGCGGTCGCCGCGCGCCAGCATCAGCTCGAAGGCGCGCCGCAGCATGTCGCTGCGC
>JACAEG010000280.1 GCA_013388965.1 Pseudorhodoplanes sp.
ATCGATACCGGGATCGCGCGCGAGCGCGACCGGGTCGTCGAACCATCGCAGCTTGCCGAGATCGATGCCGCGATCCTTGTCTTTCGACCGCGCACTGACGGCCACGATTTCGACCGGGCGACCGCAACGGGCGGCAAGATCGTCGTCGCCGCTTTCGATCAGGCGAAGTACGGAGACTCCGACCGTGCCGAGACCGGCCAGTCCGACTTTGAGCGGCGCAACCATTACGCTGTCCGGGGATCAAGGGCGCGTCTAGCGCCGCGTGGCGAGAGGAACGACGTTGTGCAATGTATCCACGCCCGTATCAAGGAAGCGGCGGATATTGCGCGCGGCCTGACGGATACGCTGCTCGTTTTCAACCAGCGCAATGCGAACGTGACCGTCGCCGTGCTCGCCGAAACCGATGCCGGGAGCGACCGCGACCTCGGCCTTCTCCACGAGCAGTTTGGAAAACTCCACGCTGCCGAGCGAACGGAATGGTTCCGGCAACGGCGCCCATGCAAACATCGAGGCGCGCGGCGACGGGATCGGCCAGCCGGCCCGTCCGAAGCTTTCGACCATCGCGTCGCGACGCCTGCGGTAGGTGTCGCGCATCTCGCGGATGCAATCCTCCGGGCCGTTGAGCGCGGCTGTCGCCGCGACCTGAACCGGCGTGAAGGCGCCGTAATCGAGATACGACTTCACGCGCGCGAGCGCCGCAATCAGTCGCTCGTTGCCGACCGCAAATCCGATTCGCCAGCCGGGCATCGAGAACGTCTTCGACATCGAGGTGAACTCGACCGCCACATCCATCGCGCCCGGGACCTGCAGAATGGAGGGTGGAGGATTGTTGTCGAAATAGACCTCGGCATAGGCGAGGTCGGAAAGGACGAGGATGCCGTGCTTCTTCGCGAAGGCGACGAGATCGCGATAGAAATCGAGATCGGCGACATAGGCCGTCGGATTGGCCGGATAGCAGGTGACTACCGCGATCGGCTTCGGGATCGAGTGCACCACCGCGCGCTCGAGCGCAACGAAGAATTCCGGCGTCGGTTCGGCCGGCACGGAGCGGATCGCCCCGCCCGCCATCAGGAACCCGAAGGCGTGGATCGGGTAGCTCGGATTCGGAACCAGCACGACGTCGCCGGGAGCGGTGATCGCCTGCGCGACGTTTGCGAAACCTTCCTTCGAGCCGAGCGTCGCAACGATCTGCGTCTCGGGATTGAGCTTCACCCCGAAGCGGCGGTCGTAATAGGCCGCCTGCGCGCGCCGCAGGCCGGGAATGCCGCGCGACGACGAATAGCGGTCGGTTCGCGGCTTGCCGATGGTGTCCTTGAGCTTGTCGATGACATGCGCGGGTGTCGGAAGGTCGGGGTTGCCCATGCCGAGGTCGATGATATCCGCACCGGCGTTGCGCGCCGCCGCCTTGACGCGATTGACCTGCTCAAAGACGTAGGGCGGCAGGCGGCGAATGCGGTGAAATTCTTCCATGGCTCTGGCTTTGACTGTTGCTTGGGTCGGCACGCGCGTCCCGGCGCGGGGCGGAATGGGCACGCTTTTATCACGGGTTCCCGGTTCTGCCAGTCTGTTGCGGTGCGGCAAGGCTCGAGGCCGAGGACTTTCCCTGTCCGGTCAGGCGGTCCCTTGCCCGGAGAAGCTCATTTTCAAGCCTTTTCTGTTCATACTCGCTGAGCGTTGTAATCTCTCTGTCGGGCGGAACGTCATGAACGGCGGGGTATATTCCGGGCGTCTGCGGGCGCGGCGGGGTCCCTTCGGGGAGGCCGCCCATGCTGGCAGGGAGATGGTCGGCTACCATGCCGGCGCAGCCGGACAGGGGAGCAAGTAGAATCATGATCAATAGGAGGCGGTTCCCGAAGGCGCCGGATCGCGACTGCGAGGATCTTGCGGACGCATGCACTGGCAATCGCGACATCGGGTCCGGCCTGACAGGGTCGTTTATCGGCTAATTATCCAATATGTCCAAAGAAAGAAGGAATCAGAGGACGGTTAATGCCCGCCCCCCGTCCCCCTCGGGCGGACGGGGCGAAGCGGCGAAAGGGAGCAAGCCCGCGCGCGCCAAAAGCGCCGGCAAGACGGCCATGCTAGAGAAGACGACGAACACCCCAGCCAGCGACGCGCCCGCGGAATCCGGCGGCGCGATCAATGTGGAGCTGTTTGCCCAGAATCTGGCCCGCCTGATTGAAGTCGGCGGCAAGGCGCTCGCCGCCTATATCCGCCCGCGCGAGGAGGGCTCCGCCAAGAGCCAGGTTCCCGACGAGGTCGCCGATGCCGTCAAGACGCTCGGCAAGGTGGCCGAATACTGGCTGTCGGATCCCGCGCGCGCCGTCGAAATGCAGGCGAGCCTCGGCCGCGCCTATCTCGATCTGTGGGGCTCGGCAGTCAAGCGCATGGCCGGCGAAAGCCAGGAGCCGGTCGTCAAGCCGGACCCGCGCGACAAGCGGTTCGCCGATCCGGAATGGACCAACAACCAGTTCTTCGACTTCATCAAGCAGGCCTACCTGCTCGGCGCCCAATGGGCCGACCATCTCGTGACGGAAGCCAAGGAGCTCGATCCGCATACGCGGCAGAAGGCGGAATTCTACATGCGCCAGATCGCCAACGCGGTCGCGCCCTCGAACTTCGTGCTCACCAATCCCGAATTGCTGCGCGAGACGCTCTCGTCCAATGCCGACAACCTGGTGCGCGGCATGAAGATGCTGGTCGAGGATATCGACGAACATGGCAACGTCGTCATCCGGCAGTCCGACCCGTCCCGGTTCGAGGTCGGCCGCAATCTCGCGATCACGCCGGGCAAGGTGATCTTCCAGAACGAGCTGATGCAGCTCATTCAATATTCGCCGTCGACGGAGCAGGTGCTGAAAATTCCGCTTCTGATCGTCCCGCCGTGGATCAACAAGTACTACGTGCTCGACCTGACCCCCGAGAAATCATTCGTCAAATGGTGCGTCGACCAGGGCGTCACGGTGTTCATGATTTCCTGGGTCAACCCGGACGCCAAGCTCGCGGCGATGGGTTTTGAGGATTACATGCGGCTCGGCCCGCTTACAGCCATCGATGTGATCGGAAAGGCAACCGGCGAGCCGCGCGTTCACACCGCCGGCTATTGCGTCGGCGGGACCTTGCTCGCAATCACGCTCGGCTATCTCGCCGCGAAGCAGGTCGACTGCGCCGCCTCGGCGACATTCTTCGCCACGCAGGTGGACTTCACCCATGCCGGCGACCTGAAGGTGTTCGTCGATGACGATCAGCTACTAGCGCTCGAAAAGCGGATGTCCGAACAGGGCTATCTGGAAGGCCGGGCGATGGCGAATGCCTTCAACATGCTGCGTTCGAACGACCTGATCTGGCCTTATGTCATCAACAACTACCTGAAGGGAAAGGCACCCTTCCCCTTCGATCTTCTTTACTGGAACTCCGACGCGACCCGCATGCCCGCGGCCAATCATTCCTATTACCTGCGCAACTGCTATCTCGAGAACAAGCTGACCAAGGGCGAGATGATCATCGGCGGCGTCAGGATCGATCTGAAGAAAGTGGTGGTGCCGGTTTACAACATCGCCACGCGCGAGGACCATATCGCGCCGGCCCGCTCGGTTTTCCTTGGCGCCAACTATTTCGGCGGCCCCATGCGCTTCGTGCTGTCCGGCTCCGGCCATATCGCCGGCGTCGTCAATCCCGTGGCAAAGCAGAAATATCAGTACTGGACCGGAGATCGGCCCGAGGGCGACGCGCTCTACCAGTGGCTGGAGCGCGCGGTCGAGCATCCGGGCTCATGGTGGCCCGACTGGCTGGATTGGCTGAAGTCGCACGGCAGCGAAACGGTTCCGGCACGCGAGCCGGGCGGTGGCGTCTTCACGCCGATCGAGGACGCACCTGGAAGCTATGTCAAGGTGCGCTCCTAGTTTTGCGCTTTCTCGGCAAGTCTTGCGCGCTATGATGCGGTCGAATTGACAGAGGGGGACGACGTGACACGCGAATTGTTCTGGCTGCTGATGACCATCATTCTGACGGGCCTCTTGTGGGTTCCCTATATCCTGGACCGCATCAAGGTTCGCGGGCTGAAGGCCACGCTCGACAATCCCGATCCGCGCGGCAAGCCCCAGAGCACATGGGCGCAGAGGCTCTACTTCGCGCACACCAACGCCAGCGACAATCTCGTGCTGTTCGCCCCCCTGGTGCTGATCCTCGATTCCCGCAACGTCTCAACCACTCTGACGGCCACCTGCTGCGCGGTCTATTTCTGGGCCCGGCTGGTGCACGCGATCGTCTATGCGCTGGGCATCCCGGTCGCGCGCACGCTCGCCTTCTTTGTCGGCTGGCTCGCCTGCGCCGTGCTGGTTCTGGCGATCTTCCGGATCGTCTGACCTTACGAGGCGAGTTTCACCGGCACCTTGAGGTAGTGCACGCCATTGGCTTCGGCGGGCGGGAACTTGCCGGCCCGAATATTGGCCTGGATGGACGGCAACAGGAGCAGAGGCGCGGCCAGACCTGAGTCGCGCTTCTCGCGCATGGCGACGAATTCATCTTCGCTCACGCCTTCGCGCACATGCACGTTGCGGGCCCGCTCCTCGCCCACCGTCGTCTCCCACGCATAATTGTCCCGGCCGGGTGCCTTGTAATCGTGGCACATGAACAGTCGAGTCTCGGGGGGCAGGCTGAGCAAGCGCCGGATCGAACGATAGAGAGCGCGTGCGTCGCCGCCGGGGAAATCCGCGCGGGCCGTGCCGTAATCCGGCATGAATAACGTATCGCCGACAAAGACCGCGTCCCCGATCCGGTAGGATATGCAGGCCGGCGTGTGTCCCGGCGTGTAGATCACCTCGGCTTCGAGACTTCCAATGCGGAAGATTTCGCCGTCCGCGAACAGGTCGTCGAACTCCGAGCCATCGCCCGAGACGTCGGTCGCGTTGAAGACCGGCCGAAAGATGCGCTGCACGTCCCGAATGTGCTCGCCGATGCCGACCCGGGCTCCGGTCTTGAGCTTGATGAAGGGGGCGGCGGACAGGTGGTCGGCATGCGCATGCGTCTCCAGGACGCGCGTCACCCTGATTCCCTTCTCTCCCGCGAATGCGAGGATCGCTTTGGCCGACGCCAGATCCGCCTTGCCGGTGCGATGGTTGAAATTGAGGACGGGGTCGATCACCACCCCCTCCATGCTGGACGGGTCCCAGACCACATAGCTGACGGTGTTGGTGGGCTCGTCGAAGAAGGCCTGAATGGCGGGTTTCGCTTCAGTCATCGGATTTCCTCCATGCGATGTCTTGACGAATATATTAGACATCCCTAATTTAGCAACATCTAATATAAAAGGATGCAGGATGGGCACCCACCAGGCCGATATCGCAGTACTCGAAAGGAAAGCCTGCGAGGCGGCGGGACTCCTAAAGCTGATTGGAAACGAAAAGCGCCTGCTCATTCTCTGCCGCCTGATTGCGGAGCGCGAAATGCCGGTCGGCGATCTCGCCAAGGCCGTCGGGCTCAGCCAGTCGGCGCTGTCGCAGCACCTCGCGCGCATGCGCGACGAGGGACTCGTGGCCGCGCGCCGGGAGGGACAAGCGATCCATTACCGCATCGTCGACCCGAATGCGCGGCGCGTGATCGCGCTGCTGAAGGACATCTACTGCCCCTGATCGCCGCGACGCGGCGCAACCGGAGAAGAAAATGACAATGAGCCTGAAACCGATCTCGCCTGAACGGGCTGCCGAGCTCGCAAGCCGCGGCGCCGTGCTCGTCGATATTCGAGAGCGCGACGAGCATGCGCGCGAAAGGATCCCCTTTGCGCGCCACCAGCCGCTGTCGCAGATGGGCAGGAGCGAGGCCGTGCCCGCGGATGCGGACGTGGTGATCTTTCACTGCCGCTCGGGGGCCCGCACCAGGGCGAACGAGGCGCGGCTGGCTTCGACCAATCCCGGCTGCGAGGCCTACCTGCTCGACGGCGGCCTGGAAGCCTGG
This sequence comes from Pseudorhodoplanes sp., assembly GCA_013388965.1. Lineage (GTDB taxonomy): Bacteria > Pseudomonadota > Alphaproteobacteria > Rhizobiales > Xanthobacteraceae > Pseudorhodoplanes. The sequence goes on from JACAEG010000280.1 coordinate 5,953, forward strand.
AAGAAGGCCGGCCTCCCGACCGCCTTCGATCGGCGTCAGCCGATCGAGATCATGCGCCAGGTCCAGATCGCTGCCGGAAGCATGGTCGTCATGGGCGCGGCGCTCGGCGCATTCGTGTCGCCGCATTTCTACGCCTTGTCTGCCTTTGTCGGACTCGGCCTTGTGTTCGCTGGCATTACCGGCACCTGTGGCTTGGCGAAAATTCTGGGATGGATGCCCTGGAACCGGCGCGCTGCGGCTTCGCCCTCGGCAGCGAACTGACATGGACCTTCTGCACGACGCCATTGCAGTCGGATCGGGGGGACTGGTCGGATTTGTGCTGGGCCTTGTGGGCAGCGGCGGCTCGATCCTCGCCGTGCCCTTGCTGATCTACGCCGTCGGCATTTCCTCGACCCATGTCGCGATCGGCACCGGTGCCGTGGCGGTGACTGCGAGCGCGCTTGCGGCGCTCGCCGGCCATTCCCGCGCGCCCCCCATCAAGTGGCCCTGC
>JACAEG010000298.1 GCA_013388965.1 Pseudorhodoplanes sp.
CGCCCGCGGCCGCCATCAGCGACGCGGCCAGGATCGCATGCAGGGCGAGCGCATACGCGGCGGTGAGCCCCGCCAGACGCCGCATGAGGGATTCAGCCGTCATTGCCCAAATCCTACGATCACGGTCGCGGCCGCGTCCATGCCCGTGCTAGGATGCCACGGGATCGACCGATACCCGATCCCCCAATTGACCCCTCAACGGGTCCGGTCATGAGACAAGAACAACAATCCCTCGCAGCCGGTGGCGGGCGCATCATCAGCTACGACGAGGCCGTTGCGCGGCGCGAGCGGCGCCGCGCCGCGGCGTCCCAGGCCACGGACGACCTGAAGAAATTCCAGCACAGCGGCGAGGCCGACGACTATCGCCATCGCATGACGATGAACGTCGCCGGCCTCGCCGTGGTCACGGTGCTGATCGTGGCCGCGATCTGGATCGCGGATTCGCTGGCCGAGATGCGCAAGAGCCACGACTGCGCGCTCGGCGGGCGCGCCTGCGCGAAGGTGGCAGTCCCGCCGATCCAGCGATGGTGATTGCAGCCTAGTTGACGACTGTCACGACGACCGGCGCCAGGCCGCTGAAGCCGATCTCGCTGGCCGCGGTCGGCGTGAGATCGATGACACGGCCCTTGATGAAGGGTCCGCGGTCGTTGATTCGCACGACCACCGATTTCCCGTTCTTCTTGTTGGTGACCTTGACGCGCGTGTTGAAGGGCAAGGTCTTGTGCGCGGCAGTCAGCGCACCGGCCCGCGTGATTTCTCCATTCGCCGTCTTCTTGCCGGCGTGGCCGTCGCTCGCCGTTGCATAGACCGAGGCGATTCCGTGCTCCTCGCGTGCCTGCGCTCCGAGCACCGAGGCGAGACCCAGACAAAAGACAATAGTTCCCGTCTTGATCGTTTGTGCGATCATTCAACATGTCCCCATGTGATGTTTCGGATGGGCAACCGGCTAGGGGCGGAATCGTTCCTTTTGCCGTCGCCGAAGGGGAGATTTCGGGGCGATTCTATGGAGAAGCCCGCAAATCCTCATCGATTAATGGAACTTCGCCCACAGGCCGCGCCGCAGCCGTTTGCCGAGCCCCGCAACCCCACGTATTCTTTGTCAAAAATCTGTAACGGGTGCCCGCTAAGCGCGATAAGGGAGGCAATTGTGGCAATGAATTTCGCAAAACTTGGTGCGGTTATCCTGGGTGCCGCTGTCGGCGCGCTCGCCGCGGATCAGGCGCTGGCGCAGGACAGCTGCAGCAACCGGGGACAGCTCGACACCCTCTATTGCGACGAGAACAACGATCTCGTGGCCGATGCGCCGAAGGACCCGAAGAACTGGAAAGACCCTTCCACGCTGGTTTTTGCCTATACGCCGGTGGAAGACCCCGCCGTCTACCAGAACATCTTCAAGCCCTTCACCGATTATCTCTCGCAATGCACCGGCAAGCGCGTGGTCTATTATCCCGTGCAGTCGAACTCGGCCGAGATCGAGGCGATGCGTTCGGGGCGCCTGCATGTCGCGGGCTTTTCGACCGGGCCGACGGGATTTGCGGTCAATCTCGCCGGTGCGGTCCCGTTCGCGGCCAAGGGCACCGAGAAGGGCCCGCATGGCTATCACCTGCTGGCGCTGGTCAGAAAGGACAGCCCGTACCAGAAGCTTTCCGACCTGAAGGGCAAGCGGGTCGCCCATACCTCGCCGTCGTCGAATTCCGGCAATCTCGCGCCGCGCGTGCTGTTTCCGCCGGAAGGCCTGAAGCCGGAGGAAGATTACAAGCCGCTGATGTCGGGCGGCCATGACAAGTCGACGCTCGGCGTCGCCTCGGGCGATTACGACATGGCGCCCGTCGCCTCCGACGTCTACGAGCGCATGGTCACGCGCGGCACGGTCAAGGGCGACGATTTCCGCATCATCTACAAGAGCCCGGTCTTTCCGACCTCGTCGTTCGCCTATGCGCACGACCTGAAGCCGGATCTCGCCAAGAAGGTGCTGGACTGCTTCTACGCCTTCCGCTTCCCGCCGGCCATGCAGAAGGAATTCAACGGCGACGACCGCTTCTTCCCGATCACCTACAAGGAGACCTGGGCGGTGGTGCGCGACGTGGCGGAGAAGACCGGCACCCCCTATAATAAAGCTGCCTACGAGAAAGAAACCCAGCGGGAAGCCGAGGCCGCAGCCAAGAAGGCGCAACAACAGCAAGCTCCCAAGCAGTAAAGCTGCGCGCCAATGGACGCTTCGGCTCCCCTGCCCGCTCCGGCGGCCGAAGCGGCCTCCGGCCGCGCTCTCATGATCCGCAACCTGCGCAAGGAATACCGGCCGGGCGTGCCGGTGCTCCGCGATGTCTCGCTGACCGTCGAAGGCCGCGGCATGACCGCGATCATCGGACCGTCCGGCACCGGCAAGTCGACCCTCATCCGCTGCATCAACAGGCTGGTCGATCCGACCTCGGGAGAAATCCTGTTTCAGGGGCAGGATCTGGCGAAGCTGGGCGGCAAGAAGCTTCGGCACGCGCGGCGGCGCATCGGGATGGTGTTTCAGGAATACAACCTCGTCGAGCGCCTCTCGGTGATCGAGAATGTGCTGTGCGGGCGGCTGGGCTATCTTCCGGTGTGGCGGGCCTGGCTGCGGAAATTTCCGTCCGCCGATATCGAACGCGCCTTCCAGCTGCTCGACGCGGTCGGTCTCGGCGACTTCGCCACGATCCGCGCCGACCAGCTTTCCGGCGGGCAGCGCCAGCGCGTCGGCATCGCGCGCGCGCTGATGCAGGAGCCCGATCTCATTCTCGCAGACGAGCCGACATCCTCCCTCGACCCCAAGACGTCCGTCGAGATCATGGAACTCATCGCGCAAAGGGCCGGCGAGCGCGACATTCCGGTGATCGTCAACATCCACAATGTCGAACTCGGCCGGCGCTTTGCCGACCGCATGATCGGCATGTCCCGGGGAGACATCGTGTTCGACGGCCCAACTGGCCGGCGCGGATCGGCGCGCTCGCCCTTGTCGCCTATGTCCTCTACGCCTCGACCATCCTTGACATCACCTGGACGCGCTTCCTCGCCGGGATCGAGCATGGCAGCCGCTTCATATCGCGGATGTTTCCGCCCGATTTCTCGGCGGACAAGCTTCAGCTTCTCTATTTGGGCATGGCGGAGAGCCTGCAGATCGCCATTCTGGCGACTGTGTTCGGCACGCTGATCTCGCTGCCGCTTGGAATCGCCGCGGCGCGCAACCTCTCGCCCGCGCCGGTCGCCTGGGCCGCGCGCACCTTCATTGTGATTGCGCGCACCTTTCATCCAGTCATTGTCGCGATCCTGTTCGTCAAGGCGGTCGGTTTCGGTGCGCTCGCGGGCGTTCTGGCGCTCACAGTGGCGTCGGTCGGATTCGTCTCCAAGCTGGTCGCCGATGCGGTCGAGGAAACCTCGATGAAGCAGATCGAGGCGGTCCGCGCGACCGGCGCGCCGTTCCTCGGAATCATTGTGATGGGACTGTTTCCGCAGGTGATCCCGCGCTTCATCGGCTTCACGGCCTACGAGCTCGATTCCAATCTGCGCAACTCCGCGCTGGTCGGGATTGTCGGCGGCGGCGGCATCGGCGCGACGCTGTTCACCGCCTTTCAGCGCTTCGATTACGACTTCGTCCTGACCATCGTGCTCACCGTCATCGCGCTGGTCATGATCGGCGAGATCGTCTCGGGCGCGATGCGGAGGCTGTTCCAGTGAACGCCGACATTCTGCCCGCGGGGCCGGCCGGCGCCCGCATGCGCCGCTGGGTGCGCTTTTCGCCGCTCGAACGCGTCGCGCGCGGAGCATTCTACATTCTTGCCCTGCTGGCCGTGATCTGGGCGGCGCAGACCATCGAGATCATTCCGGAATTTCTCTACGACGCTCCGCAGCAGACCGCAGACCTGTTCGCGCGCATGTGGCCGATCGACTGGGCCTGGTACCCCGAAGTCGTGCACCAGGCCCTCCTCGAGACCCTGCATACCGCAACGCTCGGGACGATCCTCGCGATCGCGCTGGCAGCGCCGGTTGCGCTCCTCGTCGCGCGCAACATCACGCGCTCGGTCATTCTCAACACGATCGGCCGGTTCGTCCTCGTCGCCACCCGCTCCGTGCATTCGATCATGTGGGCGCTGTTCTTCGTCGCGATTTTCGGTCCCGGCGCGCTTGCCGGCATGCTGGCGATCGCGGTCCATTCGATCGGGTTCACCGGCAAATTCCTTTCCGAAGCGATCGAGGAAGCGCGGCCCGGTCCGATCGAGGCGCTGGTGGCGACCGGCGCCTCCCCGCTCGCCATCCTCGTCAAGGGGTATTGGCCGCAGGTGAAACCGGCCTTCCTCTCGCTCGCGGTATTCCGCTGGGACATCAACGTGCGCGAGTCGGCCGTGCTCGGCCTTGTCGGCGGTGGCGGGCTCGGCATGGCGCTCGATACCGCGCTGTCCAATCTCTATTGGGACCAGGCCGGCCTGGTGCTGATCGTGATTTTCGTAGTGGTGATCGTCACCGAGATCGCCACCAGCTGGATCCGCGGCCGGATCATCTGATAAGTGCCTCGCTCGCCAAATGCCGACGGCCGGGCCTCGGCCGGGCCGCATCCGATTTCGTGGCAGAAAACCTAGCGGACCGCAGGCACGCTCGACGTTGTCGCGGGTGCCGCAGCCGCAGCGGCGGGCGCCGCGCTTGCCGACGCATTGCTGCCGGTTGCCGCCGATGCGCCGGCACCGGAGGGCGCCGATGCGCCGGCACCGGAGGGCGCCGATGCGGGCGTAGTCGCCGGCGCCGACGCACTGCCGATCGCCGGCTTCAGCTCGGGC
>JACAEG010000264.1 GCA_013388965.1 Pseudorhodoplanes sp.
CACCGGCCGCACCATGATCCGCCCCCAGATACCTCCGGCAAGCCCATGCTGTCCCCGTGCCGGGTCAGCAACGTGTCAGTGCAATGGGGGAGTGAACGATGGAGACGGTCGAACCGGTGCCGGTCGAGGACGATCTGTGCACCAGCCTCTACACGATCGAGGATCTCGGCTTTGGCGCCCGCTTCGTGCTGGTGCACCGGCAGACCTGCTACGAGACCGGCGCGCCGGTCCTCGTGGTCAAGCGCAAGATCGTGATGCCATACGACAGCATCGTGCACTCGCTGGAGACCACCGCGGATTTCGCGGTGCGCCGCGGGCTCAAGCGTGCCGCGCAGGTGCTGCGCCTTGTGAGATGAAGGACGGGTCATCTGGCGGCCCGTCGCGCCTCGGGCTGGTCGTCTCGAAGATGACGCCAATCCGCCTCGGTCACCTTTCCACCGCTGAACGCCCGGATCTTCTGAATGACATCGAATTCCGGGCGGATCAGTCCCCGACGATAGCGGCTGACGCTGACGCGCGATCTGCCAATCGCCGCGCCGACGTCTTCATCCGAAAGGCCCCTGCTCGCCATGTAGGTTGAAAGGTGCATTGCGACTCTGCGTGTACACCGGGTGCACAATTCCGGTCAAGGGATTCGTGCGCCCGGTGTCGTGTACGCCTCAAAAGTCGCGGTGCACCCTATGTACATGACCGGAAGCAAGGACCTCCGCTGGCGCAAGACGATGATTCGTCACTGGCGCGAATTTCGGGAATTCACGCTCGAAGCGGCGTCCGAAGCGCTTTCGCGGCCGCCATACAATCTGGATTACACCCACAATTCCCTTGGCCGGGTCGAGCGCGGCATGCAGATGCCGACAATCGAGCTGATCGAGGCGCTGGCCAAGCTGTACCAGACCGACACGCATTCGTTGTTGAACCGCCGCCCCTCTGATGGCGATGCGGCGCCCGGAAAGGATGCTCCCGGCGCGAAGGATCTCCTGAATCTTTGGGACCGTGCCGCGCCCGACGAGCGTGGTCTGATTTTCGACATCGTCAAGCGAGTGGTGAAGACTGGCACATAGAGGGCCAGCGCAATGCAGGTGATACTTCCGATCCTCACCCTTATGGCCGGGATCGCACAGGCAACGGCGTTCATGCAGGGCCTAGAAACCTGGCTAGGCCTGGGCGCCATCATATCTGTCATCATCTTCGTCGCGGCCATCATGCTGGGCGCCTTCGGGGGTCTGATTACCGGCATCATCGCCTTCTATGGCGCCTGGAAAGGCTGGCACTGGCCCTGGTACGGCGCCGTCGCCATCGCGTTTCCGTACCTCATCCTGCTGATTGCCATGGCCGGACTGGGCGGGGTGATGAGCATGGTCTTCGATCGTTCACGCGACCCATGAAGACGTCCGATGTGCCCTGGTTCGTATGGGCGGTGCCGATCGCCGTCCTCGTCATCGCAACCGCTCGCCTGCCTTACGGTTACTACACGTTCGCGAGGATCGTCGTCTGTGCCGCGGCGGCGCTGCTCGCCTATTGCGAATTCAATGCGGGCGGCAGCCGCCGACTTTTCGCCGCTGTCTTTGTTCTGATTGCCGTCCTCTTTAATCCGATCGTCCCGGTGCACCTGACGCGCAGCATCTGGTTTTATCTCGATCTGATCGCGGCAGCCGTGTTCGCTGCGCACCTTTTGGAAGCGAAGATTCGTCAATAAGCAAGTTCTGATCCGCCGCTCTGTACACTCGGTGCACATTTCGATTGACCCGATATGTGCATGACATGTACATTCCTCGCCGACTCAATCGCGAGGGACCGCGACATGCCGAAATCCACTGGGCCTTCTTTCTCCGTATCGCAGGCGGAAGCGAACATCATCCACAAGATCGCGCGCCGCGCGGTCGCGCAGCTGCAGGTGCTGTCCGTGCACGGCTGCACCGTGCTCGACGTCCACATGGACATCATCGCCTGCCACGCGAACGGCTGCCCGTTGCGGCTCGAGGATCTGCTGGCGGCCGATCCTTTCAACTTCGCCCACGACGTCCTGGGCATCGCGCGCCACCTGAACCGCACCACCGGCCAGGTCGAGGGGTTCTCGCCCCGCTTCCGCGCGCGCACGCCGCGCAAGGCGGCGTGACATGGAGAAACTCCACCCTGCCGATCCGATCGATCTGGCCGCCTCCGCCATCGCCAGCCGCGTCACCGTGATCCTGGCCGCAGAGATCGCCGCCACTCTGCGGCGGCTCGAATTCAATCCCGCGCTGCTGCTCAGCCGCACAGCGCCGCGCGATGCCACCGCGGCCGAACGCCAGCGCCGTTTCCGCGCCCGCCGCCGCGCGTCCGCAACCCTTTCTCAGGGGAGCTGAGCATGCTGCAGCACAGCGCCCTCGCCCGCCTTGCGCAGATCTTCGCGCGCAAGCCGGTGCCGCTCTTCACCCCGCGCGCCGCGCGCGGGATCAAGGACCCGAAATGTCCCGGCAGCCGCCGCATCGTGGTGACTGTCGATGAAGCGACCTTCGTGGATGTCGGGCAGGCCGCCATCGCGTCCGGCGTCACGACGTCGGAGGCCATCCGCCAGTTGATCCGGCGCGGGCTCGATGCCTCGCCCGTGCGGGAGGGCTAGCGTCATGGCCCGCAAGTATCTGTTCGGATCGAAGAAGCGCGAGGCGCTGTGGCTGCGCGAGAAGCACAACGCGCAGCTCTCCGGCCGCGGCGACCTGCCGATCTGCAATCTCTGCGACCTGCCGGTCAAGAAGACCGACGCCTGGGACGAGAGCCACGATCCCGGCAAGGCGAAGGCCTTCGGCGGCAAGCGCACGGCCATCGCGCATAGGCTCTGCAACCACCTGCACGGCGCGCAGGTCGTGACGCCCGCGCTCGCCAAGTCCGACCGCGTGCGCAGGCGCGACATCGGCGCCGCGGGCCCCGGGCTCGGGCGGCATCCGATGCAGGGCGGGCGGCGCTCGCGCCTGTCGAAAAGCTTCAGCCACGGCGTCGTGCCGCGGCTCACCTTGTCCGAGAAGCTCGCTCTGATGCGGGCGAAGCGCGCGATCGGCGGCGACCTCCCGGAGTTTGACACGCCGCCGGTCGCGTCGCCGGACGTGGGAGGCTTTTCGTGAGCGCTAGCGAGGACCTTGTCACGATGCTTTCGCGCCAGGCGGCCGCGCGGATGATCGCCATGCTCCGGCAGGGCGCGCTGACGAAGATCGATGCCGACGTGGTGCGCGCCTATGTCGAGGGCGTCCGGGTCGCTGGCGGCATTGGCGTCACTGAGGCCGAGCGCATCTTCGAGGCCACGCTGCGGCAAGTCGTCGAGATGGCGCCCTGACATGACCTTGCGCGGGGATAGCTCAACTTTCAGAGCATCGGGGTCCCTCCCGAAAGGTGCCGGTGGAAATCCGGCTCCCCGCTCCACGCTTGCCGACCTCGCGCGCCTGGCCGCGTTCGGCGGCATGATCGTCATCGGCTTTGCGGCCGCCGCGGCGGCCGCGCGCGGCGATCTGCACACATTCGCGCTGCGCGCCGCGCCCTTCGTCGCGGGTCTGCTGGCGCTCGCGGTGCTGGCGGCCGCGCATCCGATCCGACACAGGGGGCACACCATGACGCAACGCAGGCTCGATCCGCATACGCTGGCCGCCCTGGCGCGCGCCACCGAGGATTTCGAGACCATGGCGATCACCGAGGTGGACTTCCGCAAGTCCCTCGCGGATCTCGGCCTGCCGCAGGACGAGATCGATGCGCGCGTTGCGGCCGGAAAGGCGGGCGACTGATGGCGCGCCCGCGCAGCCCGCGCAGTCCGCAG
>JACAEG010000220.1 GCA_013388965.1 Pseudorhodoplanes sp.
CTGAACTGATCGATGATCGTCACCATCAGCAGCACGATGATCGTCAGCGTGAACAGCCGCGGGAAATCGAGCAGGTCGATCGCCGCCTTGATCTCGATGCCGATGCCGCCCGCGCCCACGATGCCGAGGATGGTGGAGGTGCGCACATTGGCCTCCCACACATAGAGTGAGACGGAGGCAAGACTGGGCAGGACGGACGGCAGCAGGGCATAGGTCACGACGCTCGTCTTGCTCGCGCCGGTCATCGCGGCGGACTCGAGTGGCGCGTCCGGTACGGTCTCGATCGCTTCGGCATTCAGTTTCGCGATCACGCCGAGCGAGTGGACGATCATGCCGAGCACGCCGGCGAAGGGTCCGAGCCCGACCGCGGCGACGAACAGGATCGCGAATACCACAGTATCGATGCCGCGAAACCAGTTCACGATCCAGCGCACCGGCAAGGATGCCCAGGGCGACGGAGTCACGTTGCGCGCGATGAAGATCGAAATCGGAAAGGCGATCACGGTGGCGACGGTTGTGGCGACCGTGGCGATAGCGACCGTTTCCGCCGCGCGCAGCAGCATGACGCCGATTTCATTGGTCTGCGGCGGCCACGCCTTGGCCGCCCATGCCGCGAGGCGCGGAAGACCCGCGAGCAATTGCGGGATATTGACCTCGCTCAATCGCAGGCACACTGCAAAGAAGATGACGAAGCCGAGAAAGCCGGCAGCGCGCAGCAGCGTTTCGCTTGCGAACAACGATCGCCGCGGCTCCCGATAGGTGCCGTCCGCAAGCCGTAAAGGAAGGGGTTCGCTCATCTTGCCGGGAATAGCGAGGGCCGGGGACAGTCCTCGGCCCTCAGCGCCTTCAGCTTTTCTTCAGCGCGCCGAGCGCATAGCCCATCGTCTCCAGAATGACGTAGGGCTCGTGTGTGGCGGCGACGAAGCCGGTATAGGGATAGGGAAGATCCTTGGCGATGGGGTCGCCGGTCAATGCAACGAAAGCGTCCTGCAGCTTCTTGGCCGTCGTATCGTCAAGACCCTTGCGGACGGCAACCACCTCGTTCGGCAGCGGGTCCGATTCCCATACGACCTTGTTCGAGTCGCTCTTGATCGTGCCGTTCTTGATCATGATGTTGCGGTGGGTATCCCAGCCGGTCGCGAAATCGACCTGGCCGTTGATCGTCGCCATCTGGGCTGCGGCCGCCGACGCGCCCTCGGCGTAGCGGGAGAAATATGTCTTGGGATCGATTCCCTTCTGCTTCATCATGTAGTTCGGCACGAGCCACCCCGATGTCGACCCGACATCGAGCATCTGAATGGACATGCCTTTGGCATCGTCCGGAAATTTCGCGATATTCAGGTCCGGCCGCGCGACGATGATCGCCTTGTAATAGGGATTGCCGTTGACCAGCATGGTGTTGATGATGCGGGCTCCGCCGTTGATGCGGGCCAGCACATAACCCCAGGGTCCCATCTGCGCGACATCGATCTGCTCGTTCGCGAGAGCGGTCGCGATGCCCGCCCAGTCATTGGCCACCTGCAACTGCAGGTCCGCGCCGATCTTGTCGCACACGAACTTGTAGATCGGCTCCCAGACGCGCTTCGTGTCGGCCTGGGTGGCCTGTTGCGGGCCAAGACCGACCTTGATCACGGGTTTGGCCTGAGCTCGCGCAATGGCGGGCATCGCAAGCATGGCAGCGCTTCCCGCGCTGACACGGATGAACTGGCGGCGATCCATGTGACGCTCCTGATCTGGGCCGGCGCCGCCGAAGCGCGGCGCGGAGGGGATTCCAATACCGCGATTTAAATTTTCCTCAGTAACAATATGATGACAATTGAGCGAAACTCAGTTCTGTGCCATTGCCTGACAATGCAGCAGTGATTCCTCCTGCCGTACGAGGACAGGCATGGCGCACCCGCCGACCGCAATCGAAAATCCCCTGGCTCGTCTGAAGGCCACGCTGGATACGCTGCCGCCCGCCGCGCGAAGAATCGCGACCGCCATCATCACGGCTCCCGACCGTGTGCTGGCGATGTCGGTTGCGGAGCTTGCTGGCAAGGCATCCGCCAGCGAAGGCAGCGTCGTGCAGCTTTGCCAGTCGATCGGCGCGCGCGGCTTCCAGGAACTCAAGATTGCGCTGGCGAAGGAAATCGCGGTCGCGCGCGAATTGCTGCACGAGGACATCGTCAAGACCGACGATATTCCAAGCGCGATCGGGAAAATCATGGCCAGCAATTCAATGGCCATCGAAGAGACGCAGAAGGTGCTCGACCCGGCGGAGGTTGGCAAGGCCGTCAACGCCATGCTCCGTGCCAAGCGGATCGAAATCTACGGAATTGGAACGGCAGCTCCCATCGCCCAGGACGCGGCCTATCGCTTCATGCGGCTCGGACTGCCAACCGCCTGCGTGGTCGATTCCCATGCGCAGGCAGTGAGCGCCAGCTTTGCCGGCCGTGAGACGACCACGCTCACGATTTCACATTCCGGACGGACTGTGGAGACGCTGGCCTCCACGCGCAACGCAAAGCTGAGCGGCGCCACTACAATCGTCATCACGAATTTCGGACGATCTCCGCTGCTCGACCATGCTGACATCGTTCTGCATACGGCGGCGCAAGAAACGCGCTACCGCATGGAAGCCATGTCGAGCCGGATCGCCCAGCTTGCCGTGATTGACGCTCTCTACGCCTCGATCGCGCTGAAACGGTGGGAGCCGTCACTGAAAGCCATCGACACGGCACATCGCATCATTGCGACCAAGCGGGTGTGACCGCCTTGGACTTCCAATTGTCGCCTTTACTTCAAAATTAGGCTTGCCGCGCATCATGCACTTGCGGCACCGTCGACCGCGGTGGGAGGCAGGACATGACCGAGCTGCAGCGCATGGAGCGACCGGAGGAGGATCGAAGGTTCCGCGTGACCTTCGTTGTCTGGATGGCGATCGCGATGATTGCGCTCGCGGTGATCGGCACCGGTATCACGATCGCGGATGCAGCCTCGGCGCGGCGCTACTGGCTGTTCCTGGTGCCGGTGTTCGGGGTAATGTGCATCGCCTCGGCCTGGTATCATTACGGCTTCAGCAGCGATCAGGCCGTCAGGCAATTGCTGCACTGGACGGCGGTGGGCGTCGCGATCATCCTCGATTTCGCCTTCCTGCAGGGCAGCGGCGAGCAGACGGCGGCGGCGACCGGCCTGTCGTCGCTGCTCTTTCTTGCGATCGGCTGCATGCTGGCCGGCATTCATCTCGAATGGTCTTTCGCAGTGGTCGGCTGCCTGCTGTTCGTGATCTTCATCGTTGTCGCGCTGGCGCAGGAATACCTGATCTTCGTGATGGGCGTGGGGGCGCTGCTGATCCTGTTCGTGCTCGGCTATCACCTCCTCGCGCGCAGGGCGGCGGCGTGACTTCTTCCGCTCATTCCTGCGCAAGCGGGAATCCGGCACTTGCCGCTTCCGGGCCCCCGCTTGCGCGGGGACGGGCGGCTCGATTCCGATTCACGCCTCGCCGATCTCGCGCAAGACCTCCTCGGTATGCGCGCCGAGCCCCGGGGAGGGCCGCGCCGCCGCCATCGGCGCGCGGTCGATGACGATCGGCGTGCGCACGCCGGGGATGCTGCCGCCTTTCGCCGCATCGTCAGGCAGATCGATGCGCATGCCACGCGCGATGACCTGCGGATCGGCGAAGACTTCGGCGAGATCGTTTATCGGTCCGGCCGGCACGCCGAGCGCTTCCAGCTTCTCCAGCAATTGCGCGCGCGTATGCCTTGCGGTGAGCGCGGTGAGCCGGGGGATCAGCGTGCCGCGATTGACCACGCGGTCGTTGTTGCCGCGGTAGCGCGGATCGGTGCCGAGCTCCGGCACCCCCAGCATCTCGCAGAATTTCCGGAACTGGCCGTCATTGCCGACCGCGATGATGAGATGGCCGTCGGAGGCCGGAAACACCTGGTAGGGCACGACGGTCGCATGCGCATTGCCGAGCCGCTGCGGCACCTTGCCGGAGACGAGATAGAACAGCGCCTGGTTGGCGAGCACGCCGACCTGCGTGTCGAGCAGCGCCATGTCGACATGCGCGCCCTTGCCCGTCTTTTCGCGCTGCGCGAGCGCGGCAAGGATGCCGACCGCCGAATAGACGCCGGTGAACACGTCCGCGAAGGCGACGCCAAGGCGCATCGGTTCGCCGTCGGCCTCGCCGGTGAGGCTCATGATGCCGCCCATGCCCTGAATGATCAGGTCGTAGCCGGCGCGATGCGAATACGGCCCGGTCTGGCCGAAGCCGGTGATGGAGCAATAGATCAGGCGCGGATTGTCCTTCGCAAGCGTCTCGTAATCGAGGCCGTATTTCTTCAGGCCGCCGGTCTTGAAATTCTCGATCAGGATGTCGGAGCGGGCCGCGAGCTTTGCCACGACGCGCCGTCCCTTCTCGCTCTCGAAGTCGAGCGCGACCGAGCGCTTGCCGCGATTGGTGGAATGGTAATAGGCCGAGCCGAGATTTTCGCCGTGCGCGCCCTCGACATTGGGCGGGCCCCAGGGCCGCGTGTCGTCGCCCGTGCCGGGGCGCTCGACCTTGATCACGTCGGCGCCGAGATCGGCGAGAATCTGCCCCGCCCAGGGCCCCGCCAGCACGCGCGCAAGTTCGAGGACGCGAAGGCCTGACAGCGGTCCCGGCATTTCCATTCCCCAGTTCGGTCGTTATCCCGATCCGGCCAGCCAAACGCAATGGTGTCAAGGACTGGGGCGGGCGACGATCAAGCGCCTTGACGCCGCCGGACCTGCATGGGCCAGTGGGACCGCCGGAAGGCGCCCGCTTGTCCTCCTGCCTATGCCGAAGCCTGCGCATAACAACACCGGGAGGTTGTCAGATGAGGTCCGGTTCCCGCCGATCCATCGTCGCCGTTGTCTCGCTCCTGGGAACAGGACTCTCGACCGCAGCGCCCGCGCAAACGCCGGCGCCGCCGGCCGCGACGTTGTTCGAAAATGTGCGGGTCTTCGACGGGCGCGGCGCTGCGCTCTCGGCTCCCTCCAACGTCCTGGTCAGGGGCAACGTCATCGAGCGAATTTCCACCGCGCCGATCGCGCGCGAGCCGGGTGCCACGGTCGTTGCCGGCGGCGGACGGACCTTGATGCCGGGCCTGATCGATGCGCACTGGCATTCGTTCATGGCCGGCACCGCGCAGCCGCTACTGATGACGGCGACCGCGTCCTACCTGCATCTTCTGGCGGCTCGGCAGGCCGAGGCGACCCTGATGCGGGGATTCACGACCGTGCGCGATCTCGGCGGCCCGGTCTTCGGACTGAAGCGCGCCATCGACGAGGGCGCGATGGTCGGACCCAGAATCTACCCCTCCGGCGCGATGATTTCCCAGACGTCGGGACATGGCGATTTCCGTTTCGGATTCGAATTGCCAAGGACGCCGGGCGGCCCGCTCAGTCACGGCGAGCGCGAGGGCATTTCCGCCATCGCCGACAGTCCCGACGAGGTGCGGCTGCGCGCGCGCGAGCAATTGCGGGCGGGCGCCAGCCAGATCAAGCTGATGGCCGGCGGCGGCGTGAGCTCGCAATACAATCCCATCGAATCGACCCAGTTCACCGAACCGGAAATCCGCGCTGCGGTGGAAGCGGCGGAGAACTGGGGCAGCTATGTCACCGTGCATGCCTACACGCCGCAATCCATGCAAATGTCGATCCGCGCTGGCGCGAAGGTCATCGAGCACGGACAGCTCACCGACGAGGACACGGTCAAGCTCATGGCCGACAAGGGCATCTGGTGGAGCCTGCAGCCGCTGACCTATGACGCGGACGTTTTTGCCCGCATGAGCCCGGTGTCGCAGAAGAAGGCGCTGCAGGTTTTTGAGGGCACCGACAGGGCTTACAGGCTGGCGAAGAAATACAACATCAAGACGGCGTTCGGTGCAGACATCCTGTTCGACGCGGGAGCCGCGAGCCGTCAGGGCCGCTATCTCGCGATGCTGGTGCGCTGGATGAGCGCGGCGGAGGCGCTCAGGATGGCGACCGCCAGCAACGGCGAGCTTCTGGCGCTGTCCGGCTTCAGCAACCCCTATCCGGGCAAGCTCGGAGTCGTTGAGGAAGGCGCACTTGCCGATCTGTTGCTGGTCGACGGCAACCCGCTGGAAAATATCGCCCTCGTGGAAGATCCGGACAAGAACTTCGTGGTCATCATGAAGGACGGAAGGATTTTTAAGAATGCTCTTGCTAGGTAGTGCGGATGGAAGCCTCTAGCGCCTCGTCTCGCGGCCCGCTGTCACGCTGCTTCGGCTGGCTGACTGCGGGTGTCCGGTCCCTGTTCCAGTTCCTGTTGATCGCGTGGGCGGGGCTCGCGATCTACTATTCCAACCTGCCGTGGCCGTCGGCGCGCCTCGGCCTCTCGATTGCATTTGTCGCATTTGCGATCTGGGCATTCTGGATATCGCGCCGCCGGCGCGCATCCTTGGCGGGTTATGCCGCGTTCGTCGCCGTCGTGTTGTGGTGGATCGCGATCCCGCCCTCGCACGATCGTCCGTGGCGGCCGGAGGTCGCAGTGATGCCGCGCGCCATCATCGATGGCGATCGCGTGCGCCTCACCGGCGTGCGCGATTTCAAGTATCGCGGCCGCCACGACTTCGACGCCCGCTGGGAGGAGCGCGAGGTGCAGATTTCGCATCTGACGGGGATCGATTTCTATGTCTCCTACTGGAGAAAGGGGCCGGTCGGACACACCTTCCTGAGCTTCCTGTTCGACAACGCGCCGCCGCTCAGCGTCTCGATCGAGACCCGCCCGGAAGTGGGCGAGGGCTTCGACCCGCTGGCCTCGATGTTCAAGCAGTTCGAGCTGATCTATGTCGTCGGCGAGGAGCGCGACCTCGTCGGCAGCCGCGTCATTCACCGGCCGGAGCATGTCTATCTCTACCGTCTCAACGCGGCGCCCGAGGACGCCCGTGCGCTGTTCATGGTGTACCTCGAGCGGATCAACGAACTGGCCGATCGGGCGGAGTTCTATCACCTCCTCAGCAACAGCTGCACGATCAACATCATTCGCTATGCGCGAGCGCTCGGGCAATCGCGCGGCTTCGACATCAGGCATTATCTGAACGGATGGATCGACGGCTATCTGTATGATTCAGGGCGTCTGACGACGGATTTCCCCTTCGAGGAAATGCGCGAACGCTCGCTGATCGACGACAAGGTGAGGGCTGCGATCGACGCGCCCGATTTTCCGCAGCGCATTCGCGAGGGCTTGCCGACGATCGGCACGCCGCTGCCGGCGATGACTGGCGGAGCTAAACCTTGAATCTCGGATCGAGATAGTCGCGCAGCGCGTCGCCAAACAGGTTGAAGGCGAACACCGCGAGGCTGATCGCGATGCCGGGGAACAGGATCATCCACGGCGCCTCGCGATAGAAATCGGCAGCGTTGCCCGACAGCATCAGCCCCCAGGCCGCGGTCGGCTCGACCACACCGAGCCCGAGAAACGAAAGCGAGGCCTCCGCAAGGATCGCCTGCGCGATGAAGGCCGTCAGCATGATCAGATAGGGCGCGACGACATTCGGCGCCATGTGGCGGAAGATGATGCGCGAGTGGGAGTAGCCGGCCGCGCGCGCGGCATCGACATAGGGCATTACGCGCACGCCGAGCGCGGCGGCGCGCACCACGCGCGCCACGCGCGGGATGATCGGGATCGCGATGGCGAAGATCAGGTTGATATCCACGCCGCCGACCACCATGCGGCGCAGCGCGGCGACGACGACGAGCGCCAGCACGATCAGCGGGAAGGCCAGCAGAATATCCATGAAACGCTGGATCCAATTGTCGATCCGCCCGCCGAAATAGGCCGACGCAACGCCGAGAATGGCGCCCAGCGTCGATCCGATGAAGGAGGAGGTAAAGCCGATCACCAGCGCGGTGCGCGCGCCGTAGATCAGGCGCGAGCAGATGTCGCGGCCATAGGCATCGGTGCCGCACCAATGCTCCCATGACGGCGGCGAGAGAATCGACGCAAAATCGATCTGCAGCGGATCGTAGGGCGCGACATAGTTGCAGAAGATGCCCGCGAACATCATCAGGAAGATGATGACGAAGCTGACGGCGCCGAGCGGCTGCTGACGGATGAATTCCCTCATGCGGCCGGGCGACTTCTCGGCTGCGGGGGCGGGAAGCGCGGTCGTGGCCATCGTCATGTCAGGCGTACCGGATGCGCGGATCGAACACGGCATAGAGCAGGTCGACCGCAAGGTTGACGAACACATAGAAGGCGGCGATCAGCATCACCATGCCCTGGATGAGCGTGAAGTCGTTGCGCGACACGCTCTGCACAAAGAGCTGACCGATGCCATTGAGATTGAACACCTGCTCGGTGACGACGAGGCCGCCGATCAGGAAGGTGAATTCGAGGCCGATCACGGTGATCGCGGGAAGAAGCGCGTTGCGCAGCGCGTGGCGGGAAATCACCAGGCGCTCATAGACACCCTTGGCGCGGGCGGTGCGGATATAGTCCTCGTTCAGCACTTCCAGCAGCGAGGAGCGGATCATGCGGGCCACCACCGCGCAATAGCGGTAGCCGACCGCCATCGCGGGCCAGATCAATTGCGTCAGGTTCGCGACGGGATCGACATAGATCGGCGTGAAGGTGATCGGCGGCAGCCAGTTGAAGAAGCCGAGGAGGCTCAGCATGATCAGCATGCCGAACCAGAACGAGGGTATCGACAGTCCGCCGATGGTGACGATGCGGACGAAATAGTCGATCCAGGTATCCCTGAAGAGCGCCGCCAGCGTCCCGAGCGGTATGGCTATCAGGACGGCAATAACCGTGGCCAGAATGGCCACCTCCAATGACAGTTCGAGGCGCAGCGAAATCTCTTCCATCACCGGCCGCTCGGTCCACATCGACTTTCCGAGATCGAGTGTCGCGACGCCCCACATCCAGCTTCCGAACTGCTCGATCATCGGGCGGTCGAGTCCGAGGCGCGCCCGCTCCGCATCGATCGCCTGCTGCGAGACATTGCCGCCGTCGCCGCGCAACTTTACCTCGACGACATCGCCGGGAACGACGCGCAGCATGAGGAAGACGAGCATTGCGACGCCGAGCAGCGTCGGAATGGTGAGCAGGATCCGATGAATTGTGTAGCGAAGCATGACTCGGTCTCGGTGTGAACCGTCCCTCTCCCCGCAACGCGGGAAGAGGGACGGTAGCGGCTACTGGTTCAGCCAGACTTCGGCCAGATCCTGACCGAGATTGTGGCTCGGCGACATTTTCCAGCCCATCACCGGCTTGTGGGTCAGCACGATGCGATGCCACCAGAACAGCGGCTGCTGGTAGGCTTGCTCGAACAGGCGCTTTTCAAGCGCCCGAATGTAGCCCTTGCGCTTCTCGATATCTCCCTCACGCAACTGCTTCTCGTAGAGCGCGTCGATTTCCTCATCATTCGCCCTGGCAAGATTCAGCGGGTTCTTCGAGTGCGAGAGATACTTGGTGAGAGCAAGCGTGGCATCGTCATTGAACAGGTTGGAGAAGTCGATCGCCACATCGTAGTTTCCGCTGCGCAGCCCGGCGAGATAGGGCGCGGTATCGGATTGCTTGTGCTCCACCTCGACCCCGATCTGCCGCCACTGGTCGACCAGGAAGATGCCGGCCGGCGTGTAGGGCATTGCAAGATTGCGGTTCCAGAGCGTGAATTTTAGGTTTTCCTGACCCGCTTCCTTCAGGAGCTTCTTGGCCTCTTCGCGCGCCTTCTTGATGTCCTTGCTGAAGCCCGGAAGCTTCACGAGTTCGGCTTCCGGCGTCGCGAGCGGCGCGCCGGGGCGGATGACACCGCCGACAGAGCGAAGCGTCGAGATGCGCGACAGGCCCTGGCTTCCGCCCCAGCGGTCGATCGCCATGAGCAATGCCCTGCGGACCCGCACGTCGTTGAATGGCGGCTTCTCGACGTTGAAGGCGACCAGCAGGTTGAGCGTCCAGCTCGATTCCTCGACCCGGATGCGGTCGCCCATCGCCTGCACGATACGGTCGCGCTCGGCCGGCGAGACGCCGCGGAACTCCGCGAGCACCTGGCCGCCCTGAAGGGCGTTCAGCATTGCCGCGGCCTGCAGCGTGAACACGCCCTTGAAGCCGTCAAGATAGGGCAGGCCCTTCTTGAAATAATTCTCGTTCTTCTTGCCCGCGACGTGGCTGCCCTTGATGTGCTCCACGAAAACGAAGGGCCCTGTGCCGTTGATCTTGGTGCGCGGCGCATTCTGGTCGGCCGCCAGGTCCTTGGCGGAATAGACGCAATTCCACGGGCTCGCGAAGTGATCGAGCATCGAGGAATTCACCGCCTTCAACTTGAAGACGACGGTGGTGGGATTGGGAGTCTCGATCGTGTCGATGTCGGCGAAAGTAGCCTTGCGGTTCGAGACCACGCCCTCGGCCGGGTTGCGGAGCCGGTCGTAGGTGGCCTTGATGTCGGCCGAAGTGAGCGGCGTGCCATCATGGAATTTCACGCCGTCGTGGAGCGTGAAGGTATAGGTCAGCTTGTCGGGCGAGACCGTCCAGGACTTTGCCAGATCGCCTTCGATCTCGGGGAACTTTGCGAGATTGTAGCGGAGCAGCGTCGAATAGAAGGGCGACGAGAAGTGCAGTGTCGCGTAAGTATCGCTGCCGTGGCAGTCATAGTTGGGCGTTTCCGCGCTGATTGCGAAAACAAGAGTTCCGCCGGGCTTGGGCTTTTGCGCCTGCGCGGTTCCGGCCGCGAATGCGAGGGCGGCAACGGCGCCCAGCATGATTCCTAGTTTCCTCACCATAACTTTTGTCTCCTGACGTTTCCTCGATCGCCCCACTCGTTTCCAAAGTTTCTTGTCGCTTGCCGTTTCTTGTTGCCGGACCGGTCTTTGCCGGTCACACCTTGATACAGGCCGCAAAATGTCCCGGGCTCTTCTCCTCGAGCGCCGGCACGACTTTCCGGCATTCCTCGCTGGCCATCGGGCAGCGCGTATTGAACACGCATCCCGGCGGCGGCGCCATGTGGCTCGGCAATTCGCCCCGGATCAGCCGCGGCTCGCGTCCCTTCTCGATCGTGGGATCGGGAACGGGCGCGGCGTCGAGCAGCACTTTCGTGTAGGGGTGCAGCGGTTCGCGGTAGATCGCATCGCGGTCGGCGACTTCCATCACCTTGCCGAAATA
>JACAEG010000201.1 GCA_013388965.1 Pseudorhodoplanes sp.
CCGATCCTGCTCGCAAAGAGCGCGCCGCGCTCAGCGGCGCACGGCCTTCCAGCGGGCATAGTCCTGCTGCGCTTCTTCGTTCGGCGGATAGAGCCCGAAAATCCCGGCGCCGCTCTTCACCTTCTCGGTCACATAGGTCTCGAACAGATCCTGCTCGGCAGCGTCATGTGCGATCTCCTCGGCGAGATGCGCGGGGATCACCACCACGCCTTCGCCATCGCCGACGACGATGTCGCCCGGGAAGACCGGAACGCCGCCGCAGCCGATCGGCACGTTGAGATCCACGGCGTGGTGCTTGATCAGGTT
The DNA here is from genome assembly GCA_013388965.1 of Pseudorhodoplanes sp. Classification (GTDB taxonomy): domain Bacteria; phylum Pseudomonadota; class Alphaproteobacteria; order Rhizobiales; family Xanthobacteraceae; genus Pseudorhodoplanes. Next base: position 307 of record JACAEG010000201.1, read on the forward strand.
GGTCGGCGCGGAAGGCCCGGCGCAATAGGCGGGGAAGGGCAGTTGCGCGATCTCCGGTGAATCGCGAAGCCCTCCGTCGCTGACCACGCCTGCGGCTCCCCGCACCATCATGCGCGTGACCAGAATGCTGCCGGCCGAGGCCACACTGGCGTCGCCCCGGCAATCCATCACCAGCACATGGCCGGGCGGAATGTCCTCGACCGCCTTGCGCTGCGGATGCGAGCGGTCCTTGAACACGTCCAGCACATCGAGGTCTTCGCGCGCGGGAATGTAGCGCAGCGTATAGGCCTCCCCGACCATCGGCGGCGCGTCCGGATTGAGCGGGCGGATGCCCTGGATATAGGTGTTTCGCAAGCCACGCTTGAACAACTGCGTGGTGAGGGTTGCGGTGGACACCCCCTTGAGCTTTTCGCGCGCCGCGTCGCTGATCCCGGCCATGTCTCCCCCCCCAACAGTTCTTCGGGCAAGCCGCCCGCTGCCGCTCTATCGCCTGAACTAGGATCGCGGTCGAGAGTGCGGCGGCCATGCTGCAACGCAATGCAGCTCGCCGTTTCAACTGATAGACTAATATGGTAGTTTTGCCTTGCCAACTTTGCGAGGTGAGGGGCTGTGGGAAAGGCGGGCGTGGTGCGCAGGATCAACTGGCCGGCAGCCGCCGCCGAGCGGTCGGAGACCATCGCCGCGCGCATCTATCGCGACCTGCGGCGCGACATCGTCGATCTCGTGCTGCCGCCGCGCACGCGCCTGTCCGAAAAGGATTTGTCGGACCGCCTCGGTGTCAGTCGCTCGCCGATCCGGGAGGCACTTCTGAAACTCGCCGACGAGGGTCTCGTGTGGGTGCGCCCGCAATCGGGCACGGCGGTTGCGCCGATTCTGATTTCGGATGTGTTCGACGGCCAGTTCGTGCGCGAGTCGCTCGAACGCGCAGCGCTCGAGCGGGCCATTGCCGCGCTCGACCGGGCCGGTGAGCGGGAATTGCGCGAGATCATCGGCCTGCAGAAGGCATACGCGGTGACGCGCAACGAAAACCTGTTCTTTCAGGCCGACGAGGATCTGCACGCCGCATTCTTTCGCATCGCGGGGCACGAGCGGAGCTGGCGCATCGTGCAGAATGCCAAGGTCCAGATGAACCGCGTACGGCGCCTGGCGGTCAACATGCCTCTCAAGATGGACGCCATCCTCTCCGAACATGAGGCCATCGTCGCGGCGATGCTTGCGCGAAATACCGGCGGCGCCCTGAACGAGCTTACGGCGCATCTGCGGCGGCTGTTCACCACGGTCGAGCGCCTTCTCGAATCGCACCACGACTTTTTCGTCGACGACCGGGCTGCGGGACGCGGTTATCCGCGCGATCCGGACGCCGCCGCAGCGCCGGCCTGAAAACCGCGATAGCCGCACCAACAATCAGAAGGGAGGAAACCATGCGTCTAAAAACATTTCTGATCGGCCTTGCCTTGCTTGCCCTTGCGTCTCCCGCAGTCGCGCAGACCTGGCCTGCAAAGCAGGTGACGATCGTCGTTCCGTTCGGTGCCGGCGGCACGACCGACCTGTTTGCGCGACTTCTGTCGAACCATCTCCAGCAGAAGCTTGGCGGCGTATTCGTCGTCGAGAACAGGGCAGGAGCGGGCGGCAATATCGGGGCCGCGGCGGTCGCCAAGGCACCGAACGACGGCTACACGCTGCTGGTCGGCACGGTCTCGACGCACGCGATCAATCCATTCCTCTATTCCAACCTGTCGTTCGATGCGCAGAAGGATTTCCAGCCGGTGAGCCTCATCGCGCGCCTGCCGAATCTGCTTGTCGTCAACCCAAAAATTCCGGCGAAGGATGTCAGGGAACTTGTCGCCTATCTGAAGGCCAACCCGGACAAGCTCAGCTACGGTTCGTCCGGCGCCGGCACATCGATCCATCTTGCCGCCGAGCTGTTCAAGATCATGACCGGCACGCGCATGACACACGTGCCGTTTCGATCCTCGGGCGAGGTGATGCAGAATGTCGCCGCCGGCCACATCGATCTCGCATTTGACAACATGACGCTGGCCTGGCCGCAGGCGAAGTCGGGCAATGTGCGCGGGCTGGCGGTGACGAGCCTGCAGCGCAGCGAGACGGCACCAGAGGTCCCGACCTTGGCCGAAAGCCTGCCCGGCTTCGAGGCAACCTCCTGGCACGGCGTGTTCGCGCCGGCAGGAACGCCGCGCGAGATCGTCGACAAGGTAGCCGCGGAGGTGAAGGCGATGCTTGAGACCCCGGCCAATGCGCAGAAGCTGACCGAGATCGGCGCGGTGCCATCGCCGATGACGCCCGAGCAATTTGCCGACTTCATTGCCGCCGAGCGCAAGAAATGGTCGGAGGTGGTGAAGGCGTCGGGCGCGAAAGTCGATTAGGCGGCATTCCCGGCGAGGCGGGCGGAGGTGTGCGATGCATCTCTGCCCGCCCGCTGTTCCGGTGAAAGCCTGCCGGGCAAGGGGTTGCCATCCCGGCATTCCGCCGTTACATCCGCCGCCTGCCATCGGAAAGCCGGAACGCCATGCGCGCGGAAACAGAATCGGTCGTTGAAGACATCAAGCGGTCCCTGGGACTGCTGAGGAGGCATCTTTGACTTCGACAAGGCCAATGCCCGGCTCGCCGAGCTGAACAAGCTCTCCGAAGACCCCAATTTCTGGAACGATGCGGCGCGCGCGCAGAAATTCATGCAGGAGCGCACCGCTCTTGAAGACCAGCTTAAATCGATCGGCCGCATCGAGCAGGAACTCGACGACAACGTGACGCTGCTCGAACTCGGTGAGGCCGAGGGCGACGCGAAAGTCGTGGCCGAGGCCGAGGAGGCGCTGGCAAAGCTGAAGGCGGACGCCGCGCGCCGCGAGCTCGAGGCGCTCCTTGCCGGCGAGGCCGATCCGCTCGATTCCTATCTCGAAGTCCATGCCGGCGCCGGCGGCACCGAAAGCCAGGACTGGGCCGAGATGCTGATGCGCATGTATACGCGCTGGGCGGAACAGCACGGCTACAAGGTCGAATGGATCGAGGAGACGCAGGGAGAGGAAGCCGGGCTCAAGTCGGCGACGGTCCAGATCAAGGGCCGCAATGCCTATGGCTGGCTCAAGACCGAGAACGGCGTGCACCGGCTGGTCCGCATCTCGCCCTACGATTCCAATGCGCGCCGGCATACCTCGTTTGCCAGCGTGAACGTCTATCCCGTGATCGACGATCGCATCCAGGTCGACCTTAAGGAATCCGATGTGCGCATCGATACGTTGCGCGCAAGCGGCGCCGGCGGTCAGCACGTCAACAAGACGGAATCGGCGATCCGCATGACTCACATACCGACGAATATCGTCGTCTATTGTCAGAACGACCGCTCGCAGCACCGCAACCGCGCGCAGGCCTGGGACATGCTGCGAGCACGCCTCTACGAACGGGAATTGAAGAATCGAGAGGAGAAGGCCGCCGCGGAGAATGCCGCCAAGACGGATATCGGCTGGGGCCACCAGATCCGGTCGTACGTTCTGCAGCCCTATCAAATGGTCAAGGACCTGCGTACGGGTGTCTCGACCTCGGACACCACCGGTGTGCTCAACGGCGACCTCGACCGCTTCATGGAGGCCGCGCTCGCGCAAAGGGCGTTCGGCGGCGGGCCTGAGACTGTTGAAGATGTCGATTAAAGATACGCTCGCCGCTGCCGGCGATCGGCGGAAAGGCGTCGACGGACGAACACTGCACCGGGGAGGGTCAAGGCGGGGCCTTGCCTCACTGTGCAGCCCCTGAGACCCTCGCCGGTGTGCCGCTCGCGTCTTTCAGCCGCTACGCCTCTGTCCGAACGGATACATCGGCGATCGTCGCGGCCATCTGCGTCGGTGGTTCCATCAAGACCTCCGCGCTCAGTTGTAGATCATACGACCTTGCAAGCCTCGCTCATTTATCGGCGGTGTCAAGATCGAATTGCGGTTCCTCCCATCACGCGATTCCGGAGCGAAAATTTTCCATGAGCAGCGCGCTTGGCGGCGCCCCCGATTTGCCGTTATGGTGGGACATGTTCCAAAGGATGTACATCCGGGCCCGCAAATTGTTGGTCTGTCTCGCCGTTGTCGCCCTGGCGATGGCGAACAGCGTTGCGGCGCGCCATGCGCTGGCGGCGGTCCCGCACCATGCGGCTGCCGCGAGCGCGGACGATCATGCCCATGCGGGCCACGACCACGGACATGATGCCGCAGCCGGCCATTCGACCGATGACGGCGCGGCCCCATCCGGGGCGCTTGCGGACCAGAATTGTTGCGCCGCCTGGTGTTCGGGCGTCGCGCTGATTTTTTCAGCGTACAATCTCGATAGGGAGTTTCTGAAAGAGCATTATTCGCCAGGCTTGGCGCATTCGTTGAGGCCGTCCGCGCCCAACACGCTCGACCGACCGCCCCGTTAATTGTTCCACAGGAGGACTCCGTCCGCGATCGCCTCGTCGCTTGAGGCGATGCGGGATGCTGTCCAGGCGCGCACAGATCGCGTGTCGGAGCGATGCCGCATCCATGCGGCGGCGCGACCGTCCGCTTGTCCGCGGCTTGCTGCTCCGTGAAACGAGAGACGATTCCCATGAAATTCCTTGTTGCTGCGCTCGCGCTGCTGCTGGCGGCGTGCAAACCCTTGACGTCATTGGACCCGGGCGCCGATCCCGCCGAACCTGACGCGCGCGTGGCGCCGGTCGCGTACCGGTCGACGCTCGGTTCCTATGTCAGCCAGCGGCCTGTCGATCCCGCCGACTGGCGACAGCAGAACGAGCGGATCGCTCCGCAGCCGAGGCGGTGAGGGCGATGAATCGTTTTCAGATATCTCCCGCATCGCGTGGTCTCGGTATGGCATGCGCAGCGATCGGCGGCCTGCTTCTGCTGTCGGGCTGCAAGTCTCTGCTGGCGGAACAGGGCTTCGATGCCGTCGCCGGGATAGCCGGCGGAGCGCTCGCCAAGGACGTCACGCTCATCCGCACACCCGCCGATGCAGAATTTGCGCGCGACAGAGTCGCAGGATTGTTGCGCCGGCCGCTCTCGGCGGACAGTGCCGTGCAGCTCGCGCTGCTCAACAATCGCGGACTGCAGGCGGCCTATAACGAGCTTGGTTTTGCCGAGGCGACGTTGCTGGAAGCGAGCCTTCCACCCAATCCAATCGTCGCGATTTCGCGGCTTTCCGGATCGGTCGAAATCGAGATCGAGCGCAAGATCGTCGGCAGCATTCTCGCTCTTGCGACACTGCCCGCTCGGGCGGAGGTCGCCCGCGACCGCTTCCGGCAGGCGCAGCTTCGGGCGGCGGACGAAACGCTGCGTCTTGCCGCGCAGACGCGGCGCGATTATTACCGCGCTGTCACTGCCCGTGAAGCCGTCCGCTTCCTCGAGGAGGCCAATGCCTCGGCCGAGACGGCGACAAAGCTGGCGCGGCGCCTGGGCGAAACCGGCGCCATGAACAAGCTCGATCAGGCGCGCGAGCAGGTCTTTTACGCGGAGCTTGCCGCGCAGCTCGCGACCGCGCGCCAGAGAGCATCGAGCGAACGCGAGCGGTTGGTCCGCTCGCTCGGTCTGTGGGGCGGCGATCTGGATTTCCGCTTGCCCGACACCTTGCCGTCCTTGCCCGCGCGCCCCAGGACCTGGCCCACGATCGAGCGGGATGCGGTCGCGCATCGCTTCGATCTGCAGATCATCCGCATGGAAACGGCAGCGCTCGCGAAATCCTACGGCCTGACCAACGCGACGCGCTTCGTCAGCCTGCTGGACCTCGCCGGCCGGGACAAGACCATCAAGGACAAGCTGACCGGCGAAAAAATCCGCGAAAGCGGCTTCGAGATCGAATTCCAGATTCCGATCTTCGATTTCGGCGAAGCGCGCGTTCGCCAAGCCGAGGAGAGCTACATGCAGGCTGTGAACAGGCTCACCGAAAAGGCCGTGAATGTGCGCTCGGAGGCACGCGACGCATACCGGACCTATCGCTCGACCTACGATATCGCGCGTCACTACGAGCGAGAGGTGCTGCCGCTGCGCAAGATCATCTCCGACGAAACACTGCTTCGCTACAATGCCATGCTAATCGACGTGTTTGACCTCCTTCTGGAGGCACGCCAGCGCATCATGGCAACGATTGCCGCGATCGAGGCAAAACGCGATTTCTGGCTCGCGTCGGCCGATCTTGTTTCGGCCGTTATTGGAGGCGGTGCAGGCGGCGGCGAGGGCAGCATGCCGCGCGTCGCGGCGGACGCTTCCGGAAATGCGTCAGCCCACTGACAGATCAACACTTGGAGACGATCCATGTATTCACGCAGACATTTTCTGGGGTCCGCAGCGTTGCTTGCGAGTGCAGGTGCGGTGAGCGGACGGGTTCAGGCTGCGGCAATTCCTGAAGCCGCGACGATGGACAAGGCGGCGATGCAGCCGCCGCTGATGCCGTCCTCCGGTCCCGAGTATCAACCGGTGGCCACGCTCAATGGCTGGACGCTGCCGTGGCGCATGAACGGCGACTGGAAGGAATTCCACCTCGTCGCCGAGCCGGTAGTGCGCGAATTCGCGCCCGGCATGGTCGGGCATCTGTGGGGCTATAACGGTCAATCCCCTGGCCCGACCATCGAGGCGGTGGAAGGCGACAAGGTTCGCATCTTCGTCACCAACAAGCTGCCGGAGCACACGACCATTCACTGGCACGGCATGCTGCTGCCGAACGGCATGGACGGCGTCGGCGGGCTGACACAGCCGCAGATCAAGCCGGGCAAGACCTTCGTCTACGAATTCGTCCTGCAGAAGAGCGGGACCTTCATGTACCACCCGCATGCCGACGAGATGGTGCAGATGGCGATGGGCATGATGGGATTCTTTGTCGTACATCCGCGCGATCCGAATTTCATGCGCGTCGACCGCGATTTCGTCTTCCTGCTCTCGAGCTACGACATCGAGCCCGGCAGCTATATGCCAAAGGTCTCGGAGATGACCGACTTCAACATCTGGACCTTCAATACGCGCGTCTTTCCCGGCATCGATCATCTGGTCGTGCGCAAGGGCGATCGCGTGCGGGTGCGCGTCGGCAACCTGACGATGACCAATCATCCGGTCCACATGCACGGCTATCATTTTGAGGTGACTTGCACCGACGGTGGCTGGGTGCGGCCGGAGGCCCGCTGGCCCGAAGTCACGATCGATATCCCGGTCGGCGCCATGCGCGCCTATGAGTTCGTCGCCGACGTGCCGGGAGACTGGGCGCTGCATTGCCACAAGTCGCATCACACCATGAACGCAATGGGGCACAACCTGCGCAATTTCATCGGGGCGCAGCAACGCGATCTGACCCGCGCCGTCCGCAAGCTCGAACCCGAATACATGGCCATGGGCTCCGCCGGCATGGCGGAGATGGGCGAAATGGAAATGCCGCTGCCTGACAATACGCTGCCGATGATGACGGGCTTCGGGCAGTTCGGGCCGATCGAGATGGGGGGCATGTTCACGGTGGTCAAGGTGCGTGAAGGTCTCGCGCGCGGCGATTACAGCGATCCCGGCTGGTACAAAAATCCGGAAGGCACGGTTGCCTACGAGGTCGCAAGTGTGGCCACGGAGCCACCGCGGGCAAGGCTGTCGCCACAAGCCCGAAAATCGAATCTTGAACTCAACATCATCAAGCCTGGCGCCACGAACGGCAAGCCCGGCAGCCACAACCGCCACTGAATGGAGAACAACGTGAATCGACGTATTCCCATCCTTCTTGCCGCAACCGCTTTCGGCGTCGTCGGAATTGGGTCGAGCCAGGCCGGACCGGGCGAGGCCGGGCACGGTCATCCAGTGTTTTCAGCCGGCGAGCCGGGCAATCCGAAAAGGCCCGCACGCATCGTCCAGGTCACGATGCGGGAGTCCGACGGCAAAATGACGTTCGTGCCCGATCGAGTCGAGGTCAGGCGCGGCGAGCAGATCAGGTTCGTACTGCGCAACAACGGGGCGCTCGATCATGAATTTGTGCTCGCCACGACCGAAGAAAACGTAAAGCACGCAGAGGAAATGAAGAAGAATCCCGAAATGGAGCACGACGATCCGAATTCGAAGCGCGTGGCCCCAGCGAAGGCAAGCGAGGTCGTCTGGAAATTCACGAAGGCCGGCCAGTTCGAGTTTGGATGCCTGATCCCGGGTCACCGCGAGGCGGGCATGACCGGCACCGTCGTCGTAAAATGAAGGAGAGTCAGAGGATGAAAACGAAAACCGCACTCGTTTCGATTGTTGTCGCTGCGCTGCTTCTTCCGCGTGCCGTGCTTGCACAAGCGCTGATCGATGGTCAGGTGACCAAGATCGATGGTTCGGCCGGCAAGATCACGATCAAGCACGGGCCGATCAAGAAGTTCGATATGGACGACGGCATGACCATGGTCTTCCGCGCGCAGGATCCCGCCATGCTCAAGGCCGTGAAGGCCGGCGACAAGATCAAGTTCGATGCCGACAAGATCAATGGCCAGTTCACGGTCACGAAGATCGAGAAGGCGAAATAGGAAAGGTAAGCGGCTTGGCGTCTAGACTAGTTGCCGGCAAGCCGCATGCCCGCCCGCAGATATTTTTCCGGATTGACCGCCTCGCCGTCGATGCGCGTCTCGTAATGCAGATGCGGGCCGGTCGAGCGGCCGGTGGAGCCGATCTTGCCGATGATCTGGCCGAGCTTCACGCTCTGTCCGACCTTCACGTCGATCTCGGAGAGATGGCCGTAGCGGGTCGCGATATCGTTGCCGTGATCGATCTCGATCATCTTGCCATAGCCGCCGTTCACGCCCGCGATCGTGACCGTGCCGTTGGCGGTGGCGCGTACCGGGTCGCCGGTATCGCCGCGCATATCGATGCCGGTATGGATGGCGGGTCCCTTGAGAAACGGGTCCATGCGCATGCCGAAGGGCGAGCTCATGTCGATCTCGCCGAAGACCGGCTGGCGGATGGGGATCGAAGCGAGCGTGCGCGTGAGACGGTCGATATTGGTGCGCGCGAGGTTGATCTTGTAGACTTGGCGATCGAAATTCGCGACTTCGCGCTGCACAGGCACGAACGGTCCGCCCACGGCACTGGCCAGCGGCGTGCCGTCGGCCAGCGGCTTGCCCTTCTCCAGCCCGAGTTCGGCAAGCACGCCCCGCATGCGCCGGACCCTGGCCTCGAGCTTCTCTTCCATCGCGGTGAGCGCGGCCATCTGCTGCTGCTCGACGCGCTCGAGCCCGCTCTGGATGCGCAAGAGCGTGCTTTCGACGCCGCCCTGCGCGCGCCTTCCCGGCAGATGCGAGGCGAGGGCGGACAGGAAGCGCGAATCCATCCGCGCTTCGCGGTCGGGAACGGCCCGCGGCGCGGTGATGTCGTTGATCGGGGAGGCTTTCGGTCGCGATGTCTCCGCCGCGCCTGTTCGCCCGGCTGGCTTGATCGAACCGGTGATCGTCGGATCGCCGAGCGAATGCAGCGTCGAGGCGCGCTGCTCCAGCAGCGTCTGCTTGCGCACGATCTGGTCGAGCTTCTGCTCGAATTGCTCCTGATCGAGCAACTGGCGGCTTGTGACGCGGTCGACCTGGGCGCGCAATTCCGCGATCCGGTCCTCATAGGCAAACTGCATCTCGGTCTGCCGCGCGATCAGGCGTTTCAGGACATCGTCGTGGAAGGCGAAATAGGTACCGGTGGCAACCGACCAGCCCGCCATCACGACCAGCGTCCCGACGACGATCCAGAAGGCGACCGGGCCGAGCCTCACCTGCCGGCCGGCGTGACCGAGCGTGTAGTCGGCCGCGCGCATCGCCCGCCGATGGGCCTGAGGCGGGCGGGGGTCGGGATGGCGCTGGGCCGGCGGTCGGGCCGGCTTCTGATGCTCCGAGGTCCGGCCTGGGGTCTGCCGGACATAGGCGTGTTCGCTGGAACCGTAGCGGTTGGACATCGACGCTCCCCGCCGGCTCGCAAAAGACAGGACCGACGCTTACGGAGCGGATTTGAAGGGGACTATGGTTAATTTTCCGCAAATGTTTGAATGATAGGGATTATCTCATCGATCTCGCCGCCTCGAGAACCTCGTCCGCATGCCCGCTCACGGTCACCTTTTCCCAAACTCTGGCGATTCGGCCGGCTGGATCGATCAGATAGGTCGTGCGGACGATCCCCATGAACGTGCGACCATACATCGACTTTTCGGCCCACACGCCATAGGCCTTGAGGATGGCCTGGCTCTCGTCCGAGGCGAGCGGGACGCTCAGCCCGTGCTTGCGCTTGAACGCATCCAGTTTCTTCACGGGATCCGCCGAAACCCCCAAAACGGCCGTGCCGGTGTTCTCGAAGTCTTTGTAAAGACTGGAGAAATCCGCAGCCTCACGGGTGCAGCCGGCGGTGTCGGCGCGCGGGTAGAAGAACAGTGCGAGCTTGCGGCCGCGAAAGTCGGCCAGCGACACCTCGCCGCCGCCGTCGCGCGGCAGCCTGAACGCAGGCGCCTTGGCGCCAAGTGCGAGCATCATGCGCCTTCCTTTCGTCGTTTTCGGCGGGCCATTCTGGGTAAAGTGGGGTCGAAGGCGGGTGACGGCAGGCCGGGCCGCCAGGCTCGCGGGCGGATTCTTAACAGGCAA
>JACAEG010000234.1 GCA_013388965.1 Pseudorhodoplanes sp.
ATCGGCCCGGTGGGAGGTGATCATGCATGATCACCGCCCGACAATCGCGGGCCGCTCGCGCGCTGCTGGGATGGACGCAGGAGACGCTCGCCGACAAGGCCCTGGTATCGCTGACGGCGCTTAAGCGCCTGGAGTCGGGCCATCGCGCCGTTTACGAGTCGACGGAAGATCAGGTCCGTCGCACGCTGGAGGCCAACGGCATCGTCTTCCTGTCGTCAGACCAAGGCGAAGGAGTGATGCTTGTCCGCGCGAAGGTCGAGACCCGCAAGAGCAGATGATGCCGCGGGGCGCCGCAGGCATCGATCCTTCGTGCCGATGCGTCGCCTTGCGCTCAGCTTCCCACGGCGTAGCGTTAACAGATCGTTGATGCGCACAAGCGTCGGCCCGCGGGGTTCGATTTGACACACGATCCATTCATGGACGAACCGCCGCAGAGCGCCGTTCTGACCAGCTACGACCGCGCGCACATGAAGCTCTATATGCGCCTGCTCGACGCCGAGACAGACGGCGCCGACTGGCGTGAGGCGGTCGAACTGCTGTTCGGGATCGATCCCGCGAAAGAACCGGAGCGCGCCAGTCGCGTGCATCGCAGTCATCTCGCCCGCGCCCGCTGGATGACCGAGCAAGGCTACCGTCAGCTCGCCCGTGAGACGGACAGGTGACGTCCATACATGATGCCGTCACGGCATCGCGTGTTGCGCAAAACGGGACTTCTCCGAGCCCGATCAACCCGCAATCGTATCTCCTCCTTCGCACGCACCCGGCCCGCGGGTCGGGGGAGGAAGCAGTATGGGGCCCGACACATCGCGCTGGCGCTCGTCCGACACCTACGACTACCTGGATCACCTGGTCGCGCCTGACCTTGCCTGGGAATGCCTGAGGCGAAACGCCGTCTATCAGCGCGATTTTGCCGAGAGCATGCGCTCCCCCGACGCCGCCGAGCGCCTTGCCGCGACAATCCAGCGGCGCTGGGGGCTGCGCTTTCGCGATCGACCCCGCGCTCGATGCGACCGAGGCGAGCGTATTCTGGACGCCCGACATTGACCCCGGCACGGTCGTTCTCACAACCATTCCTGCCGCGCCGGCCGTCGAAAGCACCGTCCTTCCCGAGCTCGATCTGAATACCGCCCGCGCTGGCCCTGACGGGCTGAGCATCGTCCATGGCCGCGGGTCGAGGACGGTTCGGCTCCTGCTCGTGTCCGATGCTTCGCCGGCGGGCCCGCTCGTGGCCGTTGTCTCGCTGGGAGCCGACGGGCTTGACCGGATCGAGGCAGTCGCGCGCCTCTGGCGGGCCATCAACGGCCGCCGCGTGCCGGCCGACGCGAGGCTGACAAGCCAGCAACGACGCCGGCTCCGCCGAATGCTTCAGGCCGTAGACGGCCGTCACGAAGGCGCGAGCTATCGCGAGATCGCCGAGGCCATCTTCGGCGCCGCGCGCGTTGCCGATACGCCTTGGAAAACCTCCGCCCTTCGCGACGCCACGATCGATCTCGTGAAGGACGGCCTCGCTCTGATCGCCGGCGGCTATCGCTCCCTCCTGCGCCGGCGCCGCCGCCCATAGATCGGGTTGCCGCGGGGGTGCGATTCTAACACCCGTATCTTCGCCATCCCCCAACACAATGCCCCTCCGCCACCGTGGCCGCCGTTCGCCGGATCTCACCGGCGATCGGAACGAACGCCCGGAGGTGTGACATGACGAATCTCGCCGGCTTTCCGCCGCGCTTCTTGCGGACGCCGGAGGCCGCCGACTTCCTCGGCCTCTCCAGCCGGACGCTCGAGAAGCATCGGACCTACGGTACGGGCCCCGCTTATCGCAAGCTCGGTGGGCGCGTCGTCTACGCGCTGGACGATCTTAAGGCCTGGGCCGACCGCGGCGCGGTCACCTCGACGTCCGACCCGCGCGGCTCGGTGCTGCCGGCCAAGCGCCACGGTCCGGCCCCGGTGCAGGCCGGCCGCGGCCGCCGTTGAGAGGTGGCGCATGTCCTTGGCGCGACGCAATGGCGAACGCGATCAGCTCGATCTCTTCCGGGCGCTGCCGGGCGACCTCGCGCCGCGCGACGCGCAGGACCTCATGGCCTATCCGTTCTTCTCGCTCGCCAAGTCGAAGCGGCTGACGCCGATCGACTTCAAAGCCGGCTCGATCGTCATCCGCGTCGAAGCAGTCCCGAAGCACGGCATGGCGACCATCTGGGACGCCGACGTGCTGATCTGGGCCGCCTCGCAGATCGTCGAGGCCCGCGATCTTGGCCTAAAGCCGTCGCGCCTGATGGCGGCGACGCCCTACGAGATTCTTTCCTTCATCGGCCGCGGCGTGAGCGTGCGCGACTACGACCGTCTCAAGGCCGGGCTCGATCGCCTGCAATCAACCACGGTCGCGACCTCGATCCGCCAGCCCACCGAGCGGCGCATGCATCGCTTCTCCTGGATCAATGAGTGGAAGGAGCGTGCGGACGCGCACGGCCGCCCGCTCGGCCTCGAGCTGATCGTGCCGGACTGGTTCTACGCGGCCGTGCTCGACGACGCCCTCGTGCTGACGATCGACCGCGCCTACTTCCGCCTGACCGGCGGGCTGGAGCGCTGGCTCTATCGCCTCGTGCGCAAGCATGGCGGCCGCCAGCAGCATGGCTGGAGCTTCGACGTCCCCTATCTCCATGCGAAGTCCGGCAGCCTCTCGCCGCTCAAGCATTTCGCCTACGACCTGCGCGAGATCGTCCGCCGGCAGGCCTTGCCCGGCTACCGGCTGACCATCGAGCAGCCGCCGGACGCCCCCGAACGCCTTTCATTCGCGCCCATCGATCCCGCTGCCCTCGCTCCGCCAGTGCAGCGCAGGACCTCCCGCGCTGGGGAAAAGCTGTGAATCCTGTCGTGCTATCAGGGACCGGACCTATCGTGCCATCGGGGACCCGATCCTCGTGCTATCGGAGACCGGAATCGTCGAATCCGTTCGACGATTCAGGGTGCTGCGGCAGCCGTAACTCTTCTAACCAAGATTCCTTCGGAATCTTTCTAACGGCCGCTCCGCGATCCACACCTGTGCATGAGCGCCGCCGAGAGCGGGGCGCACCATGATCGTCGCGCTGCTCAACCAGAAGGGCGGCGTCGGCAAGACGACGCTCGCTCTTCACCTCGCCGGCGACTGGGCGCGCCGCGGCCAGCGCGTCACCGTCATCGACGCCGACCCGCAAGGCTCTGCCCTCGACTGGTCGCAGCAGCGCGCCCGCGAAAGCCTGCCGCGCCTGTTCGGCGTGATCGGCCTGGCGCGCGACACGCTTCATCGCGAAGCGCCCGAGCTGGCGCGCAACGTCCATCATATCGTCATCGACGGCCCGCCGCGCGTCGCCGGGCTGATGCGCTCGGCGCTGCTGGCGGCCGACGTCGTCTTGATTCCGGTCCAGCCATCCCCGTTCGACGGCTGGGGCTCAGCCGAGATGCTCGCGTTGCTGAGCGAGGCGCGCGTCTATCGCCCGCACCTCATCGCCCGCTTCGTTCTCAATCGGTGTGGTGCGCGCACCGTCATCGCCCGCGAGACGGCGCTCACGCTCGCCGATCACGATCCGCCGTTGCTGGCCTCCAGGATCGGTCAGCGCGTCGCCTTCGCCGAGGCCGCCCAGTCCGGCCGCCTCGTCTGGGAAGCACACACGGCGAGCCCGGCGGCGCGCGAGATCACCGCTCTTGCCGCCGAGGTCGGGAGACTGGCGCGATGACGCAGCGCTCCTCGAAACGCGCCTTCATCGCGCGACCGGCCGACCCCGAACGCTGGATCAAGGCGCCAGAACCGCGCGCCAGCGGCAACGGCGACGCCACCGCATTCACCGCGCGGCTCACGATCGACATCACGCCCGAGCTGCGCGGCCGCATCAAGATCGTCGCCTTCCAGCGCGGGCTAACCGTGGCGGACATGCTGCGCGAGCTCCTCGCCCGCGAATTTCCTCCAGCCGAGGGAGACCTGCCGTGAACGCTGCGCCACACCTGCGCCTCGTGCCGCCGCCGATGCCCGCCGATGGCCTCACCCGCGTCGAGCTGACCTGGATTGAGAAGAAGGTCGAATACTGGATCCGCTTCGGCAAGGAGAAGGACGAGCAGATCCTCGACCGGCGCCGCCGCGTGCTCGCCTTCACGCCGAACAGCATCTTCGCCTTCGTTCGCTGGGCCTCCAATGATCACGGCACGATCCTCTCGCGCATCGACATCGTGCGCGCGATCGCGCCTGGCGAGCGCTATCAGACGCTGCCCTTCGTGCGGCCCGGCGGCGACATCCTCCTTAAGATGGAGGGCTGGCCGAACGTCGAGCGCGTCCTTCAGATCATCGATGCCATCGACGCGATCGGCATCGATCCGACCGAGGTGTCGCCGCATCACTGGCGGCATGTCCACAATCGTCTGACCGCCGGCCAGGAGCCGCGCCGCTACACCATCGAACAGCATCGGGCGATCCTTCTGCGGCGGAGGATTGAACCGTGACGCGCTTCGGCTATGTCATGACGACGTACTTCGCCGTGCTGGCGGTCGGCGTCTTCTCCTTCCTTCCGGTGGCGCCGAAACTCATCTGGAATGCATCGGCCAGCGTGCCGCTCGGCCTCTATTCCGTCGAGCCGGCGCGTCATCTCGAAGTCACAGACCTCGTTGCCGTCCGCACGCCCGAACCGCTCGCCTCCTTCATGGCCGAGCGCCGCTATCTGCCGCGCGGCGTGCCGTTGATGAAGCGCGTCGCCGCTCTTCCAGGCCAGCGCGTCTGTCGCGACGGTGCGCATGTCACGGTCGACGGCATCGACATGGGCGAGGCGCTGGCGCGCGACCGCGCCGGCCGCGCGCTGCCGTCCTGGCAAGGCTGCCGCCGCATCGCGGACGGCGAAATCTTCCTCATGAACTGGGCCGCCCCCGACAGCATGGACGGCCGCTACTTCGGCCCGCTCGCCACCACCTCGATCATCGGCCGCGCGATCCCGCTGTGGACCGACGAGGACGGCGACGGCCGGTTCCAATGGCGCGCCGCAACGCGGTGACGGCACGCTTGATCCATCCCCTTCACCGCAGCCAGGAGCTTTCGATGCCACAGATCGGAGAGTTCACACGCACAAAGAACGGCTATACCGGGCATGTCCGCACGCTCACTCTGAACGGTGAGATCGTGCTCATTCCGGCCGAACATTCGGACGCCGAGAACGCGCCGGACTACCGCGTCCATCTCGGCGACAGCAACGGGCCTGAGATCGGCGCCGGCTGGAAGCGCACGGGCGAGAAGGCCGGCGATTACGTCTCCGTCCAGATCGACGACCCGACGCTGGGCCAGCCGATCCGCGCCAACCTGTTCCAGTCGGGCGACGCGAAGTCCGTCTGGGGCTTGCACTGGAACCGTCCCCAGAAGCGGCCGGAGCGGGACTGAGGCGATGCCCATCCGCTCGACATCGCGGAGACGGAATGAGACGGCCGGGTGGGGCTCGCTCGCCCGGCGTCTTCCCGCTCTTCTCCTTTCCGGCCTGCTGGCCGCCGCGCCGTTTACCGGCGCTGCGCTTGCGCAGAACGCGTCTGACGCGCGTCCTCAGAGCGGCCACACGATTGCAGACTACATCGCGGAAGCGGCGCGGCGTTTCGGCGTGCCCGCCGCATGGATACGGGCCGTCATAGACGCGGAAAGTGCCGGCGATGTCCACGCCGTCTCTCGCAAGGGCGCGATGGGCTTGATGCAGATCATGCCGGACACCTGGTCGGAGCTGCGCGCCCGTTACCGCCTCGGTCGCGATCCTTTCGATCCGCGCGACAACATTCTGGCCGGCGCGGCGTACCTGCGCGAGATGTACGACCGCTACGGTTCGCCCGGCTTCCTTGCGGCCTACAATGCCGGCCCTCAGCGGTACGATGAATACCTCGCGGGCACCCGTGCGCTGCCGGCGGAGACACGGGCCTATGTCGCGATGCTGGCGCCCCTTGTCGGCGGCCGTCCGCTAGACAGCACGGCTGCGATTGCGCTTCCCGATCCGCTCGCGTGGATGCGCTCGCCGCTGTTCGCCGTGCGTGCGAACGGCAGCGCGAGTGCAGAACCATCGCACGAACAGCGCGCGCTCGATGAAAGCGCCTTGGCACCACGAGCGCATGACATGGCGCCGCTTTCACCGCGCTCCTCTGGCCTCTTCGTCGCGCAAGCAACTCCAGATCTGCAGCAATGACGCGCTTGTCGCCAGATCGCGGTCTAGCGAACCCCAGCGCACAAGAGAGTGTGGTGAGGCGGGAGGGCGCAACCACAACCGGACGATGGCAGGATAAAGGGGCGCGATGTGCGCGCGAGGACGGTCGTGGTTTTTCAACGGCTTACATGCCGAAACTGCGATGTGCGCCATCCCGGCGCAGCCTGCGGCTTCGGCACTTTCTCAATGAACTCCGGCCCTTGGCGCGATGTGCGGGGCTGCGGCCATGAGCGCCGAGGACGATTTCCGCATCCGGCCTGGCCGCATCCGCTCCACGCGCGCGCAGCGGGCGCGACCCTTCATCGCCCAGGCGCTCGCTGCCGCCCAGCGGGCCGGCGGCTCCGTCTCCCGCAAAGGGACGATCGGCCCCGGCCATCGCTCGCGCTTCGGCCGCGGCCAACGCGCGTCGGTGCAGGCGAACCGCCTCATCACCTCGCGCTCGCGGGGCGCCGTCGTCAAGGCGCGCGTCGTCCGCCATGTCGCGCGCAGTGCGCCGCTCGCGACGCATCTCGGCTATCTGCGGCGCGAGGGCGTCACCCGGGACGGGGAGCGGGCGCGGCTCTTCGGTCCCGGCACCGATGAGGCCGATCCGAAGGCGTTTGCCGACCGCTGTGCCGACGACCGCCATCACTTCCGCTTCATCGTGTCGCCGGACGACGCGATCGAGATGGCCGACCTGAAGCAGTTCACGCGCGACCTGGTCGGCCAGATGGAGAAGGATCTCGGGACCACGCTCGACTGGGTGGCCGTCGACCACTGGAACACCGAGCACCCGCATGTCCACCTGATCGTCCGCGGCGTTCGCGACGACGGCGAGAACCTCGTCATCTCGAGCGACTATATCAAGGAAGGGATGCGCGACCGGGCGCGCGACCTGATCACCCAGGAGCTCGGCCCGCGCACCGACCACGACATCCGCACCGCGCTCGAGCGCCAGATCGAGGCCGAGCGCTGGACGAACCTCGACCGTCAGCTCGCGCGCGATGCCTACCGGACAGGCGTCATCGATCTCGCGCCATACGCCAATCGCCAGCCCGACGAATTCTATGCGCTGAAGGTCGGCCGCCTCCGCAAGCTGGAGGCTCTTGGTCTGGCCGATCAGATCGGGCCGGGCCAATGGGTGATTTCCGAAACGGCCGAGAAGAGCTTACGCGAGCTTGGCGAGCGCGGCGACATCATCAAACGCATTCATCGCGGTCTCGCGGAGCGCGGCCTCGAACGCGGCGCCGCGAGCTATGTGCTGGCCGGCGAGAGCCTCGACGAGCCGATCGTCGGCCGCTTGCTGGCGCGCGGCCTCGACGACGAGCTCAAAGGCAGCGCCTATGCGATCGTCGACGGCGTCGATGGCCGCACCCACCACATCAGGCTTGCCGATCTCAACGCGGCCGGAGACTCCGCCCCGGGCTCGATCGTCGAGCTGCGCCGGTTCGACGATGCTCAGGGCCGGCGCCGGGTCGCGCTCGCCGTCCGATCGGACCTTCCCCTCGAGCAGCAGATCACGGCAAACGGGGCCACCTGGCTCGACCGCCAGGCCATCGCCCGCGAACCGGTCCCGCTCGGCGCCGGCGGCTTCGGCGCCGAGGTTCGCGACGCACTCGACCGCCGCGCCGAGCATCTCATCCGCGAAGGCCTGGCCGAGCGGCAAGGCCGCGGTGTCAGCTTCAGCCGCAACCTCATCGAGACTCTCCGTCGGCGCGAGCTGGACGCGCTGAACGAGCGCTTGGCCGCCGAGACCGGACGGACGGCCGTCAATCCCACCGCCGGCGAGTACGTCGCGGGCTCCTATCGCCGTCGCTTCGACCTCGCCTCGGGACGCTTCGCGATGCTCGACGACGGGCTCGGCTTCCAGCTCGTGCCGTGGTCGCCGTCGCTCGAACGGCACCTCGGCCGCCATGTCTCCGGCGTGGCGCGCGGCGACGGCGGGATCGACTGGAGCTTCGCCCGCAAACGGGGGATCGGCTTGTGACGAGACGATCGGCCAAGGAGAGCGCGTGATGTCGGCGACGAAGATTCTCTGGGGTCAGATTCTGGTCGTCGCGCTGATCATCCTGGCGACGACCTGGGGCGCCACGGAGTGGACGGCGTGGCGATTGGGCTTTCAGGCGCAGCTCGGTGAGCCCTGGTTCATCCTGTTCGGCTGGCTGGTCTACCATCCGCCGTCCTTCTTTCTGTGGTGGTATTTCTATGACGCCTATGCGCCGGCGATCTTCGTGGAAGGGGCTGTCATCGCAGCGTCTGGCGGCTTCATGGCGATCGCCGCCGCGATCGCCATGTCGGTGTGGCGGGCGCGCGAGGCCAAGAACGTCGACACCTATGGTTCGGCGCGATGGGCCCGGCCCGATGAGGTGAAGGCCGCCGGCCTCCTCGGCCCCGACGGCGTCGTGCTTGGCAAGCTCGGCCGCGACTATCTCCGCCACGACGGCCCCGAGCACGTCCTCTGCTTTGCCCCGACCCGGAGCGGCAAGGGTGTGGGCTTGGTCATTCCGTCGCTGCTCACCTGGCCTGGCAGCGCCATCGTCCACGACATCAAGGGTGAGAACTGGCAGCTCACCTCCGGCTTCCGCGCCCGGCACGGTCGCGTGCTGCTGTTCGATCCGACCAATGCGATGTCTTCCGCCTACAACCCGCTACTCGAAGTGCGGCGCGGCGAATGGGAGGTTAGGGACGTCCAAAACATCGCCGATATCCTGGTCGACCCGGAAGGCTCGCTGGAGAAGAGGAACCACTGGGAGAAAACCTCCCATGCGCTGCTGGTCGGCGCGATCCTCCACGTGCTCTACGCGGAGGAGGATAAGACGCTCGCCGGCGTCGCCTCCTTCCTCTCCGATCCCCGCCGCCCGATCGAGTCGACGCTCGCCGCGATGATGAAGACTCCGCATCTCGGGGAGGCCGGACCGCATCCGGTCATCGCGAGCGCTGCGCGCGAGCTCCTCAACAAGTCGGACAACGAACGAAGCGGCGTCCTGAGCACCGCGATGTCATTCCTCGGCCTCTACCGCGACCCCGTCGTCGCGGCCGTCACGCGCCGCTGCGACTGGCGGATCAC
>JACAEG010000235.1 GCA_013388965.1 Pseudorhodoplanes sp.
ATCTCGCGCCTCTCCCCCACCGCCTTGTTGGGATTGTCGGAAAGCTTCACGCAGGGGCGGCCGGCCGCGAAGGAAGGCTTGCAGACGAGCGAGATGGGTTTGAGCCCGTCGTTCGGCACGGGCGAGGTGTCCTCGAAATCGTTGGTGAGGTTCGTGCCCCAGCCGAAGCTCATGCGCACGCGGCCGGCGAAATGGCGATACGCCTTCTCGATGGTGCCGACATCGAGCGCGTCGGAGAACACGATCAGCTTCTCGCGCGGGTCGCGCCCGTGCGCCTCCCACCAGCGGATGATCGCCTCGCCCCCCTCGATCGGCGGCGCCGAATCGGGGCGAAAGCCGGTCCAGTCCGCCACCCAGTCGGGCGCGTCGCGCAGGAAGGCCGCGGTGCCGAAGGTGTCGGGCAGCACCACCAGCAGGTTGCCGCCGTAATAGCGCTGCCAGTCCGACAGCACCTTGTAGGGCGCAGCGCGCATCTCGGCGTCGCCGTCGGCGAGCGCGGCATAGACCATCGGCAATTCATGCGCGTTGGTGCCGATCGCCTCGAGGTCGGTGTCCATCGCCAGCAGCACGTTGGAGGAGCCGATGAAGGACGGGCCGAGTTTTTCCTTCAGCGCCTCCACGCACCAGCGATGCCACAGGAACGAATGTCGCCGCCGCGTGCCGAAATCGGAGAGCCGCAGATTCGGCCATTGCGACAGCCGCTCCACCTTGGTCCACAGCTTGGCCTTGGCGCGCGCATAGAGCACGTCGAGCGCGAAGCGCCCCATGCCCTTGAGCGCGGCGCGCGAGCGCAGTTCCGAGATGATCGCGAGCGCGGGAATTTCCCACATGCTGGTATGCGTCCAGGGACCGGCGAAGGTCAGCACATATTGCCCGTCCTCGCGGTGCAGCTCGTATTCGGGCAACTGGAATTTCTCGAACCAGGCGAGGAAGTCGGGACGGAAAATCTGCTTCGTGCCGTAGAAGGTATTGCCGGCGAGCCAGATCGTCTCCTTCTTGGTCAGGCGCAGCGTGCGCGCATGGTCGAGCTGCGCGCGCAATTCCTGCTCGTCGATCGCATCGGCGAGCCGCACGCTTTTCGTGCGATTGATGAGCGAGAAGGTGACCGGCAGGTCGCGATGCAGCCCCCAGATCATCTGCAGCATGAGCAGCTTGTAGAAATCCGTGTCCAGCAGCGAGCGGATGATCGGGTCGAGCTTGAAGGTGTGGTCGTAGACGCGCTTGGCGATGTCGGTCTGGGTGGTCATTTCAATTCACTTCGCTGCGGTCGCCGCGTGGATGCGCCGCACGCTCGCTGCGTTCCCTCTCTCCTGCGGGAGACGGTTAGGGTGAGGGGATTCAAATGCACGATGCCACACCCTGACCCCTCCCCCGGCTCGCTCGCGGATCGCTCGCGAGCCGACCTCTCCCCACACGGGAGAGGTGACGCACCGCGCGCCACCCGCGAAGGCATAACCCCTAGCACATCCCGGCGCGGATGGGTTGCAGGCCGCGATGCGGCGGCGGCATGGCGGTATTGCCGGGGCCGCCTTGCGCCCGCCGGACGCGATCAGGCCGCGAGCACCCGCCAGGCGATGCCGTCGGCGGAGCGCTTGGCGGCGGACTTGGCCTTGGCGATCACGGCGTCGATCCGGTTGAGGTCGCTGGTCACCACGCCCGCGGGCAATTCCAGCACCGCCACGCTGCAGCGCATGAGCGGGAAATGCCGCGGCTGGCCCTCGCGGTCGAAGCCCTCGATCGAGCGGGCCGCCTGGTCTTGCGTGCTGTAGAGCTTTTCGGCGTCGCGGCGGAAATCTTCGATCAGCCGCTTTAGCCGCATGCGCACCGCCTCCGGCTCCTCGCCCGCGAGCCCGGCAAAGAAATCGTCGCCGCCGATATGCCCGAGGAAGGAGCCGCCGCCGCCGAGATGGCGCCGCATCAGCACCGCGAACAGCGAGATCGCGCGGTCGCCATGCTGGAAGCCGTAGCGGTCGTTGAACGGCTTGAAATTGTCGAAGTCGAGATAGCAGAAGAAGCGCGTCTGGTCGCCGTCGAGCGCAGCCCCCATCACGTGGTCGCTGATCGACAGGTTGCCCGGCAGCTCGGTCAGCGGGTTCTGGTCCTGCGCCTGCTGCACGCGCTTCTCGTTGATCACCTTGAGCAGGTCGGCGGCCGACAGCACCCCGCAATATTTCAGGTTCTCGGTCACGATCACCCCGTCGCCGCTGCGCGCGTTGGAAAAGATTTCCAGAATCTGCGCGGCTTCGGTATTCACGTCGACCGTCGCGCATGCGGTGATGAAGGAGGTGATGCTGCGCGGATGCGACTTGTTCTGCAGCAGGTCGCGGCCATAGGGCAGATAGATGAAGCTCTTCAGGTCGCGCTCATGCACGATACCGCGCGGCGCGCCGCCCGCATCCACGACCGGAAAGAAGCTCTGCTGCGGCGAGCGGCGAAACAGGTCGAAGACATCCTCCAGGGTCATGCCGTCGCCGATCGTCGGCAGCACGGTCATCTCGCTGCGCACGAGAAACTCGTCGGTCTTGCGCTGGCGGCGACAGCGCGAGCTCGCGCTCATGATATGCGAATAGCTCGGTAGCAATTCGTCGATCTGCGTAGTCGGCTTGGCGACGAAATAGCCCTGGATCAGGTCGCAGCCGGCGTCGCGCGCGCCGATATAGTCGGCTTCCGTCTCCACCCCCTCGGCCACCACGCGCATGCCGAGCACATGCGCGAGATTGCAGATCGTGGTGACGAACAGGCGCTTGCGCGGATTGGACGTCATGTCGCGGATGAAATGGCCGTCGATCTTCAGATAGTCGAGCCCGTAATCGCACAGCATTTTCAGTTCGGAGAAGCCGAGACCGAAATCGTCCACGGCGAGCTGCACGCCAAGCCCGCGCAGTCTGCCGACGATGTCGCCAAAATCCTCGACCGAAAGGTAGTTGTGCCGCTCGGAGAGCTCGACCGTGATTGCGGACGGCGAGAGTCCCTCCCGCTGCAGCGCAGCCGCGGCTTCGCCCGCGAGATCGACGGCCGAAGCCAGTGCGCGGCCGTCGAGATTGATGAAAATGCGCTTGGAGCGGATGTCCGGAAGGCTGGTGAATTTGGCGATCGCCCGGGAATGCAGCAGCCGTTCGAGTTCGACCAGCGAGCCGGCTTTGGCCGCGCAATCGAGCAGGTCCACCGGCGAGCGCAGCGCGAGCATGTCGTATCCGCGCATCAGCGCCTCGTAGCCGAAGACCTGGCCGGTATGCACCTCCACGATCGGCTGCAGCGCGAAATCGATCGCCAGCTTCGCGAGCGATGTGATGTGGACCTGTGCAATATTCGGAACGGAAATAGCGATCGGCTCGACCGCCGCAACCTGCGCTGTCATCGCTGCACCATCTTCTTGAATGACAGTACCGGGGTCTGCCATTGCGCGCGGAGGATGGAGCGGCGGTTTTACCGGTCGGTTAGCAAAACGGCGGGTTATGTGACATCTGGATGACACGTGCGCGGCTGGTTGACGGCAATTTAATTCAACGACGCGGAAATGCGGCTGCGCTTGTCGGCCGTGCACGGCCAAGCCACCGCGTCTCCATCTCGCCGCGATTGCGCTATCATCTTGGCGGGGAAGCTTTGAGGCGGAGACAAGGCATGGGCATTCTCGACATCGTGCTCGGCCGCGACGCGCAGGGTCGCTCGTCCAAGGTCAACATGGCGCTGATCGCCATTCTGCTGTGGCGCATGTACAGGAGCGCCACCGCGGGCGGCGCGCAGCCGATGCCCAACCCGCTGCCGCGGCAGGGAAAAAACCCGATCCCCGCGCCCGCTCCGCAACGCGTGCCGGATTCGGACGAGGCCGCGCGCACGCCGGAC
>JACAEG010000314.1 GCA_013388965.1 Pseudorhodoplanes sp.
CATGCCGGCGGCTGCGGCCGTTATGCCGCAGCCGTTCTTCCTTGTGACGCTCATGGCGGTGCGGGAGCATCCTTCGCGCGCGCGGCAAGCCAGACGCCGGTCAGGATCAGCACGAAGCCGAGCGCGTGATACAGCATCAGCGTTTCGCCCAGCAGGGCGACCGCAAGGACTGCGCTGTAGAGCGGAATGAGATGCAGGAACGGCCCGGCCCGGTTCGAGCCGATCAGGCCGACGCCGCGAATCCATGCCGCAAAGGCGAGGAAGCTCGGAAATATCCCGATAAAGGCGATCGCGCCGAAAGTCAGCCAGTCCGTCTGCATCCGTGAACCGGACAGATATTCGATGACGGCGAGCGGAAGGGTGGCAAGCGTCGAAATCGCGGCGAAGACGAACATGAAGCTCAGCCAGTGCATCGCGGGCTTCTTGCGCAGGAAGATCGAGTAGACCGCCCAGATCGCCATGTTGGCGATGACGATGAGATCGCCGACATTGAAGGACAGCGTAAGCAGCGCTTGCAGGTCCGCGCGGGTGACGATCACCAGCACGCCCAGCAGGGAGACGGCGATTCCGGTGGCCTGATATCCGCTGAGCGGATCGCGGAACACCAGCGCCCCGGCGGCGACGATGAAGACCGGGGCGAGCGAGTTCAACAGCGAGACGTTGAGCGCGCCGGTGTATTGCAGCCCGATATAGATCAGCGCGCCGAAGCCCGCGCCGCCCGTCAGCGCCAGCAATGTGAGGATGGGCCAGTGACCGCGAATGACCGGCCAGTCGCGCTCAAGGTGCGGGCGGGCGAGCAGGAAAATCAGGATCGCCGGAAATATCCAGCGCAGCGTGGAGACCGCCAGAGGCGGCACATGCCCCGCGATCATGCGCCCCACGATATGATTGCCGGACCAGCACAGGCTTGCGAAGGCGAGCAGAAGATAGGCATTGCCGAGGAACGGCCGCGCCTCGCCCGCATCTCGTGACAGCGTCGTCATGCACCGCTCCCGGATGCGGCGTGAGGAATGGCTACCAGAGCGCGGCGGCCTGCATGGTCATGACGCCGGACTCGCCCTGCGTCCAGCACTCAACGCTCCGGTCTGCCCTGCGCGAGCCGTGGACCTCGAAACGCTGGCCGGCGATCAGGGGCGAAAGCCCGCGATATTCGAAGGAGCGGGGCGGGCCGCCGCCGATCCTGGCCGCCAGATTGAACAACAGGCTCGCCTGCAGCGGGCCGTGCACGACCAGCCCGGCATAGCCCTCGACCTGCGTGACATAGGGAAAGTCGTAGTGGATGCGGTGGCCGTTGAAGGTCAGCGCCGAATAGCGGAACAGGAGGGTCGGGGTCGCCTCAATGCTCCAGACGAGGTCCCCGCGCTTTCCTGCGCCTGCCGGCACCGGCGGCTTCTGCGGCGCCGCCTGCGGGCCCATGTCGCGATAGACGATGTCGTGCCGCTCGCGGATCGCCACGCCCGCTCCGGTGGAGAATTCATAATCGACATTGACGAAGCAGAGCGTGCCGGTGCGCCCTTCCTTCACGCTGACATCCGCGATCCTCGATGTGCGCACCACATCGTCGCCGAGTTTCAGCGCGCCGAACGTCTCGAGCGAGCCGCCCGCCCACATGCGGCGCGGCAGCGGCACGGGGGGAAGAAATCCGCCGCGGGCCGGATGCCCGTCAGGGCCGAGTTCCGCCATCGGGGACGCGGGCGGGGCGAGGCACCAGTGCAACGCGAGCGGCGCCTCGCCGTCGCCGACCGGCGCGAGATGCGGCTCGAAGGTCGCGCGAAACTCCTCGACCATCCGCGGCGTCACGGCGTCGCGTGCCTGCATCGCGCGTCCGACCCAGCTCTTCAGGTGCGGCAGGTCGAGCGCCGTCATGCGATGGGTTCCCGGATCGCGCCGGATCGCACCGTGCTATTGCGCGATCTTGCCCGCGGCGTCGAACTGCTTGAGATAGGCGGTGAGATCCGCGATGCGCTTGGGGTCCTTCAGCCCCGCATAGACCATTTTCGTGCCGGGAATCTTCGCCTTCGGATCCTTGATGTATTCGGCGAACACGGCCTCGTCCCAGGTGATGCCGGAATCCTTGTTGGCCTGCGAGTAATTGTAGCCCGGGACGGATCCGGACTTGCGGCCGAACAGGCCGTTCAGCACCGGACCCACGGCGTTCTTGGCGGTTTCGCCGACTTGGTGGCTGGCGCGGCATTGCAGGAACACCTTCTCGCCCGCGGCGGCATCCTGCGCCTGCGCAGCCGCGAGAGTGGAGAGCAAGAGGAGGGCGGAAAAAGCGGCTTTCTTCATTGTCGGGTTCCCGGTCATCTCGCTAGATAATACGATAATCGCATGCATGCGGATCACTGGGTACACGATCCGCCGCATCCGGTTCAACCCCGCCGCCGGAAGGGACCACGGAATGAGCAAGCCCCAACCCATCGAATATGCGGACGCCTCGCCCGAGGTCCGTGCCGTGTTCGACGACATCAAGGCGTCGCGCAAGATCGACGACGTCAACAATTTCTGGAAATATCTCGCGCGCGATCCGGTGACGCTGAAGCGCACCTGGGAAAGCATCAAGGAAATCATGGCGCCGGGCGCGCTCGATCCGCTCACCAAGGAGATGATCTATCTCGCGGTCAGCGTGACGAATGGCTGCGGCTATTGCATCGCGAGCCATACCGCGGCGGCGCGCAAGGCGGGAATGACCGAGGCGATGTTCGGCGAGGTGATGGCGGTGACCGGCATGGCGAATGAGACCAACCGGCTGGTCAACGGCTATCGCGTGCCGATCGACGCAGCGTTCGAGACGTGAGTCTGCGGGCTGTTGATCCGTCGTCCTGAGGTGCGAACGAGCCAAGCGCGTGAGCCTCGCAGGATGGCGGGCGAGAGCCGGGCCGTTGCCCTTCAAGGCTCGGCCTTCGGCCGAGCACCTCACGGTGACGGATCGAGAGTGCATGCAATTCACCCCGGCGGCGTCCAGTCCGGCGCGACCAGCCGGCGCTTGCCGTCGGGCGTGCGCGTGACGCGCGGATCGTCGAGCCCGTCCTTGTCCCAGAGCTGGCAGGTCACCGCCTTGTGCTTCTGGTCGAGGCCCTCGCAGTAATTGGTGAACTCGCAGGTGCGCACCGCGCCGCCGAGCCCCAGCGCGATCTTGCGGAACCAGTCGGGATCGGCAAGCGATTGCCGCGCCGCGCCGACAATGTCGCAGACGCCATCGCGGAGCAGCTTCTCGGCGAACTCGAAATTGTGCACGCCGCCGGTGCAGACGACCGGCGTCTCGAAGCCCGCCTCGCGGATGCGCCTGCGGATCGCGCCGGTGGGCTCCGCGTTGCGGCCGAAGGGGCCGCGCTCGTCGGAGATGTATTGCGGCATGCATTCGTAGCCGCTCGGGCCGGTGTAGGGATAGGCGGCCGCGCCGATGCCGGGCTGCTTGGCGTCGTCGAACTTTCCCCCGCGCGACGTGGAAATGAAATCCATGCCGGCGCGCGCGAAGGCCTCTCCGAAATACGCCGCGTCCGAAACCTCGCTGCCGCCCGCGATGCATTCCTCGGCAAGATAGCGGCAGCCGACCGCGAAATCCTGCGGAACGTTCGCGCGCACGGCGGCAAAGACCTCGAGCGGCAGCTTCACGCGGTTCTCGACGGCACCGCCATAGCCGTCCTGCCGCGTATTGGTGCGCGAAAGGAACGACGCCATCGTGTAGGCATGCGCGTAATGCAGCTCGACGCCGTCGAAGCCTGCCCGCTGCGCGCGCAAGGCGGCGTCGGCGAACAGGCCGGGCAGCACCTGCGGCAATGCGGCGATATGCGGCAGATGCATGTCGGTGACGCGCTCGCGATAGCCGAAGCGCAGGGCCTCGAATTCCGGCGGGGTGAGCACGTTCAGCAACTCGTCCTCGCTCATCGCGGCGAGCCTGGCGCGGATGTCGTTCTCGTGCGCATCCGCCATGCCGAGCGCGTCGCGATGGCCGCCGGTGATTGTCAAAAAGCGCTCGAAATATTTCTTCGGGTCCGGCCGGCGGCGGATGGCGAGGAAGTCGATGAGCTGGATGAAGAGCCGCGTCTCGCCCGCGCTCGCCTCGCGCACGGCGGAGACGAGATCGCGCAGGCCCTCGATGTAGCGGTCGTGCCCGATGCGCAGGAGCGGCCCGCTCGGGATGTCGCGGATGCCGGTGGCCTCGACCACGATCGCGCCGGGCCGCCCGCGCGCGAAGCGGGCATACCAGTCGATCACGTCGCTCGTGACGAAGCCGTCCTCGGTCGCGCGCCACGGCACCATCGCGGGGACCCAGGTGCGCTGCGCGAGCCGCACCGGCCCGACCGCAACGGGCGAGAACAGCCGCGCGCGCGCGGCCTCCTCGCGGGTCGGGATATGGCCCTGGCTCGGTTCGTACCGAATGCGCTGCGGAGGTCGCCACATGTGGTTCTTGTTTCGCTGTATCCGTTCGATCTAGGGGCGGGAAGGGGGAGGGTCAACATCGGGCGCGTGTCATCGCCCCTGTTGTTTGAGGCGCGGGGTGCGCCTTGGAGAAAATGAGGGGAATGGCGCGCCGGAGGGCGCGGGCATTCCGTCCTTGCGGCCCGTCTCTCGACGAACCGCCGCCTTCCGGCGCGCCATTGGCGGCGTTTTCCTTTCGACGGCGGGCCGCGCTTCGCCTCCGGCATTGGCGCCGGATTGTTCAGCCGGCTCCCGGCAGGAGGCCCTAGTGCCTCCGGGCGGTGCCCCGCCGCCGCCCGAGTGCGCAGGCCGCGTGACCTGCGCCCGCAGGCGCCGCACCTCGCTCCGCTCGCACGACGCCTCATGAAAGCGCACCTCGCGAGCGAGGTGATGGGCTTTTAGTCCTTAATAGGAATTCTGTCAAGAGGCGTCCCGGCGAGGTCAGCGCGACGGCGCGCGCTTGTTGCACGCATGCGATATTGCATCGTCAGAAACTGTATCTCCGCGCTTCCCATCCCGCCCTTGAATTATTGAGAACGCTGTCATGATCATGGCCACTCGACTGCTCAAGCTAAGCCGCGCGGGTTCGGATATTGACATTCCGATTCGCATTTTTGCGCCTGAAAGGAGCGGCAGCGCATGGTCGTGCCGCCATGAGATCGACTGGCCGGAGGGAAAAGAAGCGATGAGCGCCTCCGGTATCGATTCCGTTCAGGCGCTCGTTCTCGCATTGCAGATGATCGGCGCCGACATCTACAGCAGCAGCCATCACAAGTCGGGGAAGCTCATGTTCGACGCCCGGGGCGCGGCTACGGATTTCCAGTTCCGAGCAGCCTGCGTGACATGCTGGTGGGGGATGACCGGATTTATGGCGCTTAGCGCTCGCCTTGGGCGATATCCTTTTTCAACGTAACCCTGAGAGTCCGGCCAAAAACGGAGCTGAAAAATCAAAATCCTTGTGATGTCGTCATGCCCGGCCTTGTGCCGGGCATCCACGTCTTGAATGGAACGCAGCGAGAAAAGAACGTGGATGGCCGGGACGAGCCCGGCCATGACGTGTATCGAGTAACTTGAGCTTTTCCAGTCAGGCCCACAGCAATTGGCCGGGGCGCAATGGCCGCGGATGGCAGATGCGATACCGCGCGACTTGCCGCATGCCGCGACATATGACACCCCTTGGCGCCCCGGTCTCCCGCCAAGGTCCCGCCCATGCCGCTCCGCTGCGCCGTTCTCGACGACTACCAGAATGTCTCGCAAAGGCTCGCCGACTGGTCGGTACTCAAGCCCGAGGTCGAGGTCACGGTGTTCAATGAATCGCTCGGCGATACCGACGCCGTGGCGAAGGCCCTGCAGGGCTTCGCCATCATCTGCCCGATGCGCGAGCGCACGCCGATCCCGCGCGCGCTGATCGAGCAGCTGCCCGACCTCAAACTGATCGCCACCACCGGACCGCGCAATGCCGCGATCGACATGCAGGCCGCGAAGGAGCGCGGCATCACGGTCTGCGGGACCGATTCCGCCGCCTCTCCGACGGTGGAACTGACCTTCGCGCTGATGCTCGAGATCGCGCGCAAGGTCGGCCACGAGAACGCGCGCATGAAGGCGGGCGAGGCGTGGCAGTCCACCGTGGGCAAGGATTTGCACGGCAAGACGCTCGGCATCGTCGGGCTTGGCAAGCTCGGCGCGCGCGTGGCGAAGATCGCGGACGCCTTCGGCATGAAGACGATCGCCTGGAGCCAGAATCTGACGCCGGAAAAGGCGCAGGCGGGCGGGGCCGAATATGTTTCGAAAGAGGACCTGCTGAAGCGCGCCGATTTCGTCACGCTGCATGTCGTGCTGTCCGACCGCACGCGCGGGCTGATCGGCGAGCGGGAACTCAGGCTGATGAAGCCGACCGCCTATCTCATCAACACCTCGCGCGGCCCGGTCGTGGACGAGGCCGCGCTGGCTGCGGCGCTGAAGGCCGGCACGATTGCGGGCGCGGGCGTGGACGTGTTCGGCGTCGAGCCCCTGCCGCGCGACCACCCGTTCCGCACATTGCCGACCATGACGCTCACGCCGCATCTCGGCTACGTGACCGAGGACAATTACCGCGCCTTCTACGGCGAGACGGTCGAATGCATCCGCGCCTGGCTGGACGGCAAGCCGATCCGGGTGATTGCGTGACGCCGATGTCGTTCGCGGATAGTGTCTCGTTATCCGTCACTCTGAGGTGGCGTGCGTAGCACGCCCTCGAAGGGCGACGGCCCGTTTATGGGCCGTTCATTCTTCGAGGCTCGGGCTGCGTCCTCTCGCCTCAGGATGACGGGGAAAGAGCATCCCGCGTTGTTCAGGAAATAACCATGCACCCGCGCGAACGCCTTCCCTTCGATCCGATCGAGGACCGCAAGCCGCTGCATTTTCCGGACGGCATCAAGCTCGTGGTGTGGCCGGTGCTCTCGCTCGAGGACTGGGACATTTCGCGCGCGATGGCGCGCATGGTGATCTCGCCGCCGCAGGGCCAGCCGATGATCCCCGACCATCCCAACTGGAGCTGGCACGAATACGGCATGCGGGTCGGCTTCTGGCGGCTGCGCAAGGTGCTGGAACAGGCGGGCGCGACGCCGACGGTCGCGCTCAACGCGCGCGTGTGCGAAACCTATCCGCAGGTCATCGCGGCCTGCATGGAGTCGGGCTGGGAGCTGAACGCGCACAGCTACGAGCAGATGCCGATGCACAAGCTCGACGACGAGCGCGCGGTCATCAGGAAGACGCTCGACGTGATCGAGAAATTTTCCGGCACGCGCCCGCGCGGCTGGTTCGGCCCCGGCCTGACGCAGACGCTCGACACGGTGGACTATCTCGCGGAAGCGGGGATCGAATATATCGGCGACTGGGTGGCGGACGACGAGCCGGTGACGGTGAATACCAGGCACGGGACGATCGTCTCGCTGCCCTACACGTTTGAAGTGCATGACATCGTGATGATGAACCTGCAACATCACATGTCGGACGCCTATTATGTGCGGGCGATGGACCAGTTCCGCTGGCTCTACAGGGAGGCGTCCGAGCGCGCGAAGATCATGGCGGTGTCGATGCATCCCTACCTGTCCGGCGTGCCGCACCGGATCGCCCATGTCGAGCGCGCGCTGAACGAGATTTTGAGCCATGACGGCGTCGTGTCATGGAACGGGGTGCAGATTCTCGACTGGTATCTGGCGCAACGGAAGCCCGCATGAATATCGCAGCCCGCAATCCCACAACCCGCTCCGCTTTCGTCCCCCACGACATCAAGGCGCCGATCCGCGGCGCTGCGAGCGGCCCGCTCGCGGGGCTCACGCTTGCCGTGAAGGACATGTACGACCTCACGGGCGAGAGGACCGGCGGCGGCAACCCGACCTGGCTCGCCAATGCGCCGGTCGCCACCGGAAACGCGGCCGCCGTGCAAAAGCTGCTCGATGCCGGCGCGAGCGTGATCGGCAAGACCGTCTGCGACGAATTCTTCTACAGCGTGATCGGCATCAACGCGCATTACGGCACACCGGTGAATGTGCGCGCGAAGGGCCGCGTGCCGGGCGGCTCGTCGAGCGGCTCGGCCTCGGCGGTCGCCTCCGGCGCGGCCGATATCGGGCTCGGCAGCGACACCGGCGGCTCGGTGCGCGTGCCGGCCTCGTTCTGCGGGCTCTACGGCATCCGCCCGACGCATGGGCGCATCGATCTCTCCGACGCCATGCCGATGTCGCCGACCTTCGACACGGTCGGCTGGTTCACGGCCGGGCCGGGCCTGTTCCGCAAGGTCGGCCATGTGCTGCTCGACAGCGCGGGCGTGCCGGCCGAGGTGACGGACGTAGTCGTGCTGGAGGATGCCTTCGCGGAGGCCGATCCGGCGGTCGCGGCCCTGCTCGACGCGGCGCTGCGGGCGATGGCGGGCGACCTGCCGACGCCGCGCCGCGAGACCATCGCGCCCGCCGGACTCGATTCCTGGCGCGACGCCGTGCGCCTCATCCAGGCGAGCGAGATCTGGGAGAATTTCGGGGCCTTCGTGCAGCAGAAGAAGCCGACCTTCGGGCCGGGCGTGCGCGAGCGCATGGAATTCACCGCGACGGTCGGCGGCGAGGCGCTGGCCAGGGCGCAGGAGACGCGGCTCGCGGCGCGCGATCTCATCCGCACGCTCGCCGTGCCGGGCACGGTGATGGTCTGCCCGACCGCGGTGTCGATCGCGCCGAGGATCGATGCGTCCGCCGAGGAGCTGGAGAATTTCCGCGTGCGCGTGCAGCGCATCACCGCCATAGCCGGGATCGGCGGGCTGCCGCAGATCAATATTCCGGTCGGCACGGTGGAGGGCTGCCCGGCGGGGCTCGGCCTGATCGGCTGGCCGGGCGGGGACGAGGCCCTGCTCGACCTCGCCGTGACATTGTCGCGCCATTGCGGGATCGAGATGGAATGAGCGGGAAAGGAGACATCGCCATCGTCGGCGCGGGCATCTGCGGGCTCTCGCTCGCGCTCAACCTGCACCGGCTCGGCATTGCCTGCACCGTCTACGAGCGCGCGCCGGAGGTGAAGGAACTCGGCGTCGGGATCACGCTGCTGCCGCATGCGATGCGCGAATTCACCGCGCTCGGTGTGGGCGACGCGCTGCTTGCGGCGGGCATCGAGAATCTCGAAAGCTGCTTCTTCAACCGCTTCGGCCAGCTCATCTACAAGGAGGCGCGCGGCAAGCATGCGGGCTATCCCTATCCGGAGGTCGGCATCCATCGCGGCCGGCTGCATCTCATTCTCTACAGGGCGGCGCTGGACCGGCTCGGCG
>JACAEG010000202.1 GCA_013388965.1 Pseudorhodoplanes sp.
ACGAAGAGGTCATCGCCGCCTGCAACGACTTCATCGCCGCACGCGGCGCGGGCGGCGATCTCGGCATCGCCTATTGGAGCCGCGGAAACGCCTTCGCGCTGCGGGGAGACCTCGATCACGCCATCAACGATTTCGACGAGGCGCTGTCGCGCAAGCCCGGTACCCCCGACATCTTCTTCAGCCGTGGCAAGGCCTGGCAGGCAAAGAAGGACCTGTGGCGCGCCATCAACGATTTCGACCGCGCGATCATGCGCAATCCGTCCGACGCGCGCTATTATCACGCCCGCGCAAGGGCCTGGATCGACCGCAGCGATCTCGCGCAGGCGCATGCCGATTTCGACGAAGCCATCCGCCTCGATCCGAAGAACCCGGCCTACCATGCCGGCCGCGCCGAAATGTTGGCGAAAAAGGGCGAGATCGATCTGGCCATTGCCGGTTACGACGAGGCGATCCGCCTCTCGCCCAGGGACCAGCAATTGGTCAGCGCGCGCGCCGCGCTGTCGCGTAAGCACGGCGAGCACACGAGAATTGCATCCGATCTCAACGCTGCCCCTGCAACGGAGCCCAGGCGTGCCGCGCCGGCGCAACCCATGCAGATCAAGGCGCCCGAACAGCCCAGGATCGAAGCCAAGATTGAACAGGCCGCGCGCGAGGCTTTCGCCAAGGAGCCCGGCAAGCAAGCAGATGGGGAAGCGGACAAGGACTGGCTGGCCTGCCGCGCTCCGAATACGGCGATCGCCCTCCGACTCAAGGCCTGCACGACCCTGATCGAGGCACGAAAGCTCACCGGGCACGCCTTGGCGGAAACATATTCCAATCGCGGCGGCGCCTATATCCAGAAGAAGGACTACGACCGCGCGATCAAGGATCTCGACGAGGCGATCCGGATCGAGCCGGAGGTCGGCTTCTTCTACGGCAACCGCGGCATCGCCCATTTCTTCAAGAACGACCGGGAACGTGCCGCCATCGATTTCGACGAACAGATCCGTCTCGCCCCGAACGCCGCGCGCAGCTACACCTATCGTGCCATCATGCACGAGAAGCTCGGCCGCCGCGCGCAGGCCATCGCCGATTACAACAAGGCGATTTCGCTCGAACCCGAGCGCCCGGACGCGATCGAAGGGCTCAAGCGCCTCGGCGCAGCCGTGCCCAAGGGCCGCCCGGCGCAGACCGAGCGGCACGCAGGCGCACGGTCCTGATCGAAGTTACGGGTTGAGCCCGGCGGGCGGTCCGTGGTCGCGGATCGCCTGCACGATCTCGCGATGCTTGCGGTTCTCGCGTTCCATGTAGATCGCGATCACGGCATGCGCGGACGGGATCAGCAGCACCGGGAAGATGAAAAACCCGACGATGATGCACGGCACCAGAATCACGAAGTTGATGATCGCCGAGAAAATCTGCCCGTTCAGGAGCAGGGCCAGAGGCGGCAGGAAGATGGCGAGAATGTAGATCATCCGGGCCTCCCGAGGTGCGGCGTTGCGCGCCAGACCCGCGGGTATTTAGGGACCGCCATGCATTTCGCAAGGTGCTCTGGTGGCTCAGGCAGGCTTTGCTAGAACAGCGGCCCCTTCACCTCGCGGATGGTCGATGCAGCACCCTCGCCTTGTGCCCCTGATCGTGGCCTGCGCCCTGTTCATGGAGCAGATGGATTCGACCGTAATCGCAACCTCGCTGCCGGCGATCGCGGCCGATATCGGAACCAACCCGCTGGCACTCAAGCTCGCGCTGACGTCCTACCTGCTCTCGCTCGCCGTGTTCATTCCGGCGAGCGGCTGGACCGCCGACCGCTTCGGCGCGCGCGCCGTGTTCAGCGCCGCGATCTTGGTCTTCATCCTGGGATCGGTCGGCTGCGCCTTCGCCCGATCGCTGGAGGGCTTTGTCGCCGCCCGCATCCTGCAAGGCATGGGCGGAGCGATGATGACGCCGGTCGGCCGGCTGGTGCTTGTCCGCTCGATCGACAAGAAGGATCTGGTCGGGGCAATGGCCTGGGTGACGGTGCCGGCCTTGGTGGGCCCCGTGGTCGGACCGCCGCTCGGCGGCTTCATCACGACCTTTGCATCCTGGCCGTGGATTTTCCTGATCAACATCCCCATCGGCCTGATCGGAATCGCGCTCGCCTTGCGCTACATCGACCCGCTTCCGGCCGAGACGGTCGATCGATTCGACGGCACAGGGATGGTGCTGGCCGGCCTCGGCGTGTCCGGCCTGGCCTTCGGCCTGTCCGTTGCGGGCCTGGAACTCGTGCCCTGGCCCTATGTCACGGCCCTGGTCGTCGGCGGCGCGGTGTTCATGACGCTCTACGTGCTGCATGCGCGCCGGACACCTGCGCCGGTGCTCGATTTCGCGCTGTTCCGCTACCAGACGTTCCGCGCCAGCATCGTCGGCGGATTTCTGTTCCGTGTCGGTGTCGGCGCCATTCCCTTTCTGCTGCCGCTGATGCTGCAGCTCGGCTTCGGCATGTCGCCGTTTCAATCCGGCCTGATCACCTTCGTGTCGGCCTTCGGCGCGCTCGGCATAAAGACCGCGGCCGCCTGGATCCTTGCACGCTTCGGATTCCGCGCCATCCTGACGGCGAATGCGGTGCTTGCCGCTTCCTCGATCGCTGCTTGTGCGATTTTCACGCCCTCGACGCCGGTCGTGCTGATGATGGGCATCCTGCTCTTCGGCGGTGTGTTCCGCTCGCTGCAATTCACCAGCATCAACACCATCGCCTATGCCGAGATCGGCGCTGCACAGATGAGCCGGGCCACCGCGATGGCCGCCGTCGGACAGCAACTCTCACTTTCGGCCGGCGTCGCAGTCGGGGCGCTGGTGGTGGAATCGACCCTGCGCTGGACCGGCAGCACCGACATTACGGCCGAGGATTTTGCGCCCGCCTTCATCGTGGTCGGGCTGATCTCGGCGTCGTCGGCCTTGATCTTTGCGCGCCTGCCGCACGATGCCGGCTCGGAAATGTCGGGCCATGTTCCGGTCAAGGCCGCGGAGCCGATTGCAGCCGCGGAGAAAGCCGACCGGCGGCTCGGATGAGAGCCCCGCCGGCAAGCCGGCGGGGCGGGATCGCAAAGGATCAGACAGCCATCTTCAGTTCTTTGGCGGCGCGGAACGCGACCTTCTTGCTGGCCTTGATCTTGATCGCTTCGCCGGTCGCCGGGTTGCGACCCATGCGGGCCGGACGCTTGCGGACCTGCAGAATGCCGAGGCCGGCGATGCGGATGCGCTCGCCCTTCTTGAGATGCTTCGTGATCATCGTCACGAGGTCGGTCAGCATCTCGACGCCCTGCTTCTTGGTGAGCTGGTGCTCCTCGGCCAGCGTCGCCGCCAGGTGCTTGAGCGTGAGCGTGTTGGCGGGTTTCGCAGCCGCCGGCTTTTTCGGTGTGGACGCCATTTTGGCTTGCCCTCTCTTGTGTGCGCAACATGCGCGAGGCTCGGGAATATGAGATTCGCAACGCGTTGCGAAGCCCCGAACGCTCACTTGTGCATATTTTCTGCGGGCTTCTGTCCGCGGTATCCCGTGGCCAGCACATAAAGCTCGGCGGAATCGGCGCGGCTCGCGGGCGGCTTGACGTGCTTGACGCTTGCGAAATCCCGCCTGAGGCCGGCGAGAAGCTCGCTCTCGGTGCCGCCCTGGATCACCTTCGCAAGGAATGTTCCACCCGGCGCCAAGACCTCGCGCGCGAAGTCTGCGGCGCTCTCGACCAGCGCCACGATTTTCAGATGGTCGGTCTTGCGGTGCCCGGTGGCGTTCGCCGCCATGTCCGACAGCACGGCATCGGCCGCACCGCCGAGCATCGCCTTGAGCTTGTCGGGCGCGGACGGATCGAGAAAATCGAGCTTCTGGAACGCAACACCGGGTATTGCCTCCATCTCGAGCAGGTCGATGGCCGCGACGCGGCCCTTGCCTTCGGCCGCGCCCACGCGCCTTGCGGCGACCTGGCTCCACCCGCCCGGCGCCGCGCCGAGATCGGCGACCCGCATGCCGGGTTTCAGGAAATGCGCCTTGTCGTCGATCTCGATCAGCTTGTAGGCCGCACGCGAGCGATAGCCTTCACGCCTGGCGCGCGCCACGTATGGGTCGTTGAGCTGGCGCTCGAGCCACAGCCTGGACGACAGCGTGCGTCCCCTGCCGGACCGCACGCGGACGGCGAGATCGCGTCCGCGTCCGCCGCCGCGGCTCTGGCTCACGACGCGGCTCCCGCCCAGACGCCGTCGTCGCGCATCATCTGGACCAGCATGCCCTCGCGCAGGCCGCGATCGGCGACGCGCAATCGCGGACAGGGAAATGCGCGCCGGATCGCCTCCAGTATGGCGCAGCCCGCGAGCACGAGATCGGCGCGCTCGCTGCCGATGCAGGCATTGGCTGCACGTTCCTCGTAGCTCATGTCGAGAATCCGCTCGATCACCGCGGTCACCTGGTGCTGGTCCATCCAGCAGCCATCGACCCGCCGCCGGTCGTAGCGCGGCAGCAGGAGATGCACGCCCGCGATCGTCGTCACCGTGCCCGACGTGCCCAGAAGGTGCATCGCCCGAGGGTCGCGTTCGCCATGTTCCTCGGCAAAGCTCCGGACATGCCAGGAAACCTCCTCGATCATCGCCTCGAAATCCTCGCGGGTGACGGCGTGGCCACCATAGCGTTCGGCGAGCGTGACGACGCCGAGCGGCAGCGAGACCCAGCCGCGGATTGCAGGCTGCGGCGGACCGGGACAATCGGATTCGCCGCGCCCCAGGACGACGAGTTCCGAGGAGCCGCCGCCGATATCGAACAGGATCACATTCTCGGCCCGGCCGTCGATCAGCGGCGTGCAGCCGGTCGCGGCCAGCCGCGCCTCCGTCTCGCGGTCCACGATCTCGAGCTCGATGCCGACTTCGTCGCGAATGCGCGCGATGAATTCCATGCCATTCGACGCCGCCCGGCAGGCCTCGGTCGCAATCAGGCGCGAGCGGCCGACGCCGCGGTTGTGCATCTTGTCCCGGCAGATCTTGAGTGCGTCGACCGCGCGTTCGATCGCCCGCGCGCTGATCACGCCGGACGATGCGACGCCCTCTCCCAGCCGGATGATCCGCGAGAAGGCGTCGACGACCCGAAATCCGTCCTGGGTCGCCCGCGCGACCAGCAGGCGGCAATTGTTGGTGCCGAGATCGAGCGCGCCATAGACGGTCGCGCGCGTGCCGGCGTCGCGCTGTCCCGGGGTGCCGGGGCGAGAAATTGACGGCGATCCCCGACCCCGCGGGGTGGTCAGCGTTATGTTACGCGCGGGATCGAGGCCCGTCGCCCGGGCCTCGTTATCCATCTCAAACTCGTCCTGCCGGAATAAACCCTGTGTCCTGGGGTTCGAGCCGGCTTGAATCATCAGGTCGAACAAAGTTTAGGCAGGGTCTAACTGCTGTGCAAGGCGGCGGGGCTGCTATTCCGGCTGGCGCCTTGTACAGCATAGCCTCGCCGGATATCTCACTGGCATTCCGACTACAGCACGGATTCCCATGAATATTCAGGAAAAGTCCGCCAACGCCTGGGCGATGCAGAAATTCGGTATCGGACAGCCGGTTCCGCGCACCGAAGATCCGGTGCTGGTCCAGGGCCTCGGCCATTATCTCGACGACCTGAATTTGCCGGGACAGGCCTACGCCGTGATCGTGCGGTCGACCCATGCCCACGGCGTCATCCGGTCGATCGACGTGGAGGCCGCCAAGAACATGCCGGGCGTGCTCGGCGCTTATACGGGTGCGGACCTCGCGGCCTACGGCCCCCTCAAATGCAACGTGCCGTTCAAGAACCGGGACGGCTCGGAGATGAAGAAGCCGGTATGCCCCGCCTTGCCGACCGACAAGGTGCGGTTTGCGGGCCAGCCGATTGCCTGCGTCGTCGCGGAGACGCTGCTGCAGGCCAAGGACGCCGCGGAAGCGATCACCGTGGACATCGACCCGCTCCCCGCTGTCACGCTGGCGAGCGAGGCGGCCAAGCAGGGCGCGCCGCAGCTTTACGACGACGTGCCGGGCAATGTCGTGCTCGACTACCATTACGGCGACAGCGCCAAGGTCGCCGAGGCCTTCGCGAATGCCGCGCATGTCACGAAGCTCTCGCTGCGCAACACCCGCCTTGTCGTCAATGCGATGGAACCGCGCGCGGTGATCGCCGTCTACGACCCCGCGCGCGAGCACTGGACGCTGCATTCGCAGAGCCAGGGTGTGTTCGGCATGAAGAGCCAGCTCGTCGATATTCTCCGCACCACGCCGGACAAGGTGCGTGTGCTCACCGGCAATGTCGGCGGCTCGTTCGGGATGAAGGCTGGCGTCTATCCCGAATATGTCGCGGCGCTGCATGCCGCGAAGATGCTCGGACGCCCCGTAAAATGGACCGACGAGCGCTCCGGCAGCTTCGTCTCCGACCATCACGGCCGGGACCACGAGATGACGGCGGAGCTGGCGCTCGACAAGGACGGCAATTTTCTCGCCGTGCGCGTGACCGGCTACGGCAACATGGGCGCGGTGCTCGGCACCGTCGCGCCACTGCCCGCGACGCTGAACGCGGTAAAGAACACCGCCAGCGTCTACAGGACGCCGCTGCTCGAAGTGTCGTCGAAATGCGTGCTGACCAACACGACCTGGGTCTCGGCCTATCGCGGCGCCGGGCGTCCGGAAGGCAATTATTACATGGAGCGCCTGATCGACACGGCCGCAGCCGAGATGGGCATCGACCGGCTCGAATTGCGCCGGCGCAATC
The DNA here is from genome assembly GCA_013388965.1 of Pseudorhodoplanes sp. GTDB lineage: Bacteria > Pseudomonadota > Alphaproteobacteria > Rhizobiales > Xanthobacteraceae > Pseudorhodoplanes. The sequence goes on from JACAEG010000202.1 coordinate 6,719, forward strand.
ACATCAAGCCGAAGGAAATGCCCTACGCGGCCTCGTCCGGAATGGTCTATGACAGCGGCGATTTCCCGGCCGTGTTCAAGGAGGCGCTCGCGGTTGCCGACGTGAAGGGCTTCAACGCGCGCAGGCGCGAGAGCAGGAAGCGCGGCAAGCTGCGCGGCCTCGGGGTGGGATCCTATCTCGAAGTGACCGCGCCGCCGAACAAGGAAATGGGCGGCATCCGCTTCGAGCCCGACGGCAACGTGACGATCATCACCGGCACGCTCGATTACGGCCAGGGCCATGCCGCGCCTTTTGCACAGGTCCTTTCCGAAAGGCTCGGAATTCCCTTCGAGCGCATCCGCCTCCTGCAGGGCGACAGCGACGAGCTGCTGGCAGGCGGCGGCACCGGCGGCTCGCGCTCGATCACAGCAAGCGGTGCCGCGATCGTGGAAGCCTCGGCGAAGGTGATCGAGAAGGGCAAGGTTATCGCCTCGCATGTGCTGGAAGCTGCGCCCGCCGATATCGAATTCGTCCAGGGGCGCTTCGTGATCGCCGGCACCGACCGGGCGGTCGGCATCATGGAGCTGGCCGAGAAGCTGCGCGCGGGGCTGAAGCTGCCCGAGGGCGAGCCGCAATCGCTCGACGTCAGCCATGTCACCGATGAGCCGATCCCCTCGGCCTTCCCGAACGGCTGCCATGTCGCGGAAGTCGAGATCGATCCCGATACCGGCGTGGTCGAGCTGGTGAAATATTCCTCGGTCAACGATTTCGGCACCATCGTGAATCCCCTGCTGGTCGAGGGCCAGGTGCATGGCGGCGTCGTACAGGGCCTCGGACAGGCGTTTCTCGAAAACGCGGTCTATGACGACGCGGGCCAGCTCCTCACCGGCTCGTTCATGGATTACGGCATGCCGCGCGCCCACCATTCGCCGGAGATCGGTTTTGTCAGCCATCCGGTTCCCGCGAAGTCGAACCCGCTCGGGACCAAGGGCTGCGGCGAGGCCGGCTGCGCCGGCGGACTCGCCTCGATCATGAATGCGGTGGCCGACGCGCTGTCGGCCTACGGCATCCGGCATATCGACATGCCGGCCTCCCCCGGCCGCGTCTGGGCGGCGATCCAGGCGGCGCGGGCCGGGAAAGCCTGAGCCATGCACCTATCGCGGCGGTGGACAGCCCTGCGAACGGGCATTACATAGCTGCGCTCCGGGCCGCCCGCTTTCGGCCCGGCCCCGCTGGTGGGGGATAGTTCAACGGTAGAACAGCGGACTCTGACTCCGTTAATCTAGGTTCGAATCCTAGTCCCCCAGCCACATCGTCTGCGTCCCGACGTCGCGTGACGATTTTGGGGTTGATCCCGTTCATCCATCCGATGAATGTCGGGACGTAGCATTTCAAGCGGGCTCCAGAGAATTGTTCCCCACCGATCTCACCTCGTTTCTCGACCTCATCCGCCAGCACGGCGATGCGGCCTATAGCATCATGTTCGCCTATGCGGCCTCGCACAGCCTGCTGCTCGCGCTGTTCGGCGGGTACGCCGCGCAAGCCGGCGCGCTAAGCTTTGGCACCCTTGTCGGCGTCTGCTGGGTCGGAAGCTTTGCGGGCGACGTCGTGCGCTTCTGGATTGGGCGGCGCTTCGGCATCCAGTGGCTCGGGCGCATTCCGTGGGTCGAGCGCGCCATCCGGACCGTCTCCAGACTGACCGATCGCCATCATGTCTGGATGATTCTGCTGCATCGCTACCCGCATGGCATTCGCGGGCTTGCGGGATTTGCCTATGGCATGTCGCAGCTCACCTGGCCGACATTCCTGATCCTGAATTTTGTCGCGGCGGGCCTTTGGTCCTGCCTCGTGGTTTCGGCCGGCTATGCCTTCGGTCAGGTCTCGGAAAAGGTCATGACCGATGCCTCCTCGGGACTGGGCGTGGTGATGCTGGTTGTGTTCCTCGGCCTCTCGTGGATTCTCAGCAAGAAGTTCGAGCGTGTCGTCGAGCGGAGCTGACCCTTGCGCGGGGCTAGGCGCGAGGCCCGCCGTTCTGTAAGTGTCTGGACACGACAGCGCCCTCGTCGCGACGGGCGCCGCGCCATTGCAACCAATCGGGATCGGAATCATGAGCCAGCGGCAGACCATGACAAATATTGCGGCGACTGCGGCTCTGGTCATCGCGGGGTTGCTGCTGGCTGCGGCGGTATCCCAATCCGCCTCCGCACAGGGCGTGCAGACCTCGCCCTGGTGCGCGCAATTCACCGAGGGCAACGGCACCGATTGCAGTTATCCCACCTTCCAAGCCTGTCAGGCCACGATCAGCGGCGTCGGCGGACAGTGCAATCCCAACCCGTTCAGTCCGTCCAACCCGCCGCGCCGCGGACTTCTCGACCAGCTCTTCCGCGTCGATTCCGGCCTGGCGCAGGCCCAGGCGAACAGGCCCGCCCAGCCCCCGGTCCGCAGCGCCTATTGTGCGTCCTTCACGGATGGCGGACGCAATTGCGGCTTCCCGACGCTGCAGGCCTGCCGGCAGGCGGTGAGCGGAGTCGGCGGCACCTGCCGGCGCAATCCGCGCGCCTCCTGACCATCAAGCGGCGTCACTGCGTCGGCTTCGCCGCGCCCGCGAGCCTGTCCACAGCGGCATCGAGCACGGGATCGGCACCCGCCGCATAGGGCAGCGGCCGCTCGACGCGCCGGTCGGGCGTGACGCCTGCGCCCTCGAGCGGATTGCCGTCGAATTCGAGACCGGACACGGCGACATAAAGCAGCAGGTCGCCCGGCATCGCGAAGGTGCGTCCCGACGACACCGCACCGGCGCTCGGCGTGCCGATCACCGGCCCGAATCCCGATCGCTTGTAGCCATGCGCCACGATCTCGGCGGCGCTGCGCGTATTCTCGTTGGTGAGGAGCGCGGACCGCCCGCGAAACGACGCAGCGCGCTGGATGTCGAAATTGCGCTCGCCGTCGCGGCCCACGATGCGCGTGCCGCCCCAATACGGCTTCTGCCGGGAATCGACGAGATCGAGAATCTGTCCCGCCACGTCCATGCTGCCGCCGACCCGCCCGCGCATGTCGACGATCAGAAAGTCGAGCGGCTTCGGCGTGTCCTTCGCATCGGTGGCGGGCGCGCTGCGGCGTCCGCGTGGGCGGTCGTCGTCGGAAAAGCCGGGATCGATGCGCGCCAGCGCCTTCCTCACGCTGTCGGATTCATGCGACGCCCAGATATGGACATAGCCGACACGGCTGCCATTGCGCTCGATGACGCGCGCCGAGTTCTCGGTCGCGGCCGAGAATGCGCTGGTCGGCCGGATCGCCACGACATCGACATCGAGCTGTCGCGGTTCTGCATTGGCCTCGCGCCGGACCGAGAGCGCGACCGACGTTCCGATCCTGCCGCGGAACGCGGCCACCGGCGTGTAGGGCTTGCCATCGACCGAAATGATCTCGTCGCCATAGGTCAGTCCGGCGCGCGCCGCGGGCAAGCCTTCGAGCACGCCGTCGACGAAATGGCGGCCTTCGATCTCGCGCGTGAACGCCCCGATGCCGGGATAATAGGGACCGTTGCCCCAGAATTTGCGCGCCATCAGGCCGGCGCCATTGGCGCCGGCGCCGACGATGTCCAGCAGGATGTAGTATTGATAATCGTCCGGAGAGAACAGTGCGGTGTGGGACGTATTGAGTTCTCCCAGCAGCGCGTTGATGCGGCGGATCGCCTCCGCATACGTTGGCGCCGATACGACGGAGGGGCGCACGGCCGCTGCGCGCGCGCTCCAGTCGAGCCGCTTCAGCAATGCTTCGTCGTAAAAATTCTTCTCGATGGTCTCGACGACGGAATCATGGAGCTTGCCGAGATCGGCGCTCTCCCCCTCGCGCTGGGACTGCGTGGAAACCGGCTGTTCGGCACGCGCAAGGCCGGCCGGCCCCGGTAGAAAGCCGAGCGTGGCGACGGCGACGCAGGCCACCGCCCCAATACGAAATCGTTGCATGGTCGGCACCCTCTGCCACAAGCACGTGCGCCCTTGGCGAGAGCTTGGCGGAGCAAATGTGGCGGCACGGTGAATGTGCCGGTCACCTTCCTGTGCTTGCTCCGACAAGAGGATGCGCGCTCGTGGCGCGCACCCGGCCCGGCTGCAGCGGGGCGACGATGTCAGCGAACGATGACCGTGCGCCGATAGACGCGGCGCGGCGCGACCACCACCGGTGTAACCACCTTCGGCGTCACCACGACCGTTGACGGAGCGACCACAACAGGCCGTACGACGCAGCCCTTGGGCACGCCGACGGTCTTGCAATAGACGACGGCATTGGCGTCCGTCGCGGCGAAAGCCGAACCGGCGAGAGCGAGGCCGAGGGCGGCGGCAGGCAACCTGGTCATGCGAGTTTCTCCTTGGTGTCGACGGGCATCTAGCACGCAGTCCCGGCGGCGCGAGCAAGCAGCACGATTACGGTATAGGGCACGTTAGCGGGGCCATGCAGCGCGTAGATACGCCGTTCCATGCCCCCGAAAAGTGTCGAAAATTAACCGATTCTCGGCGTTCACCAGCGAAACGGCTTTCTTTTTTTCGCCCCATTCGACTTTTAGTCAGACGCCTCTTCTTCGCGGACATGCACGCCCGTGCTGCTCCGCTTCCGGTGCGTGTCGGTCAAGGACCACCGCGCCCATCGTGAGCCAGGCTCACACCTTCCCGCAACGAACTCCGAGGACTTGATGCGAAAATTTGGTTCCGCGATCGCGGTCGCTTGCGTTTCCGTTTCCGTGTTTTCCGGCTATGCCATGATGCGCCGCCAGGCCGTCGCGGCGATCGCTCTGCCCAATCGTGAGATGGAGCTGGAACTGGCATGCGTCCCGCAAGACCGCGTTGCCTGCGGCGTCACGGCGCCCTGGCTGGTGACGCAGCCCACGCAGCAAGCCGCAATCCAGAAGTCGGTCGACAAGTCGCCCGAGAGGAACCTGTTCAAGAACTACGCGTCCCACCTGCTCGCGACGGTGAATACGGGTTGCCTGCCCGGCTCGATCAAGGCGGCGCTCGCCAAGGTGCAGGCGCAATGCGGAGGCGTAACGATCATCTCCGCGCATCGCGCGGGCGCGCGCATCGCGGGATCCGGCAAGCCGTCCTATCACGCGTCCTGCCGGGCCGCCGACTTCACGATGCGCGATTATGCCTGCGGCATGCGCGCGCTCTCCGGCTGGGGCGGCGGACTATCAACCGACCCCCACCGTGTGCAACACTTGCACATGGATACGGGTCCCCGAATTCGATTCGCTCATGGCGGCGGCGGCAGCACCACCCGCTATGCCCGCCGCGGCGGCGGACGGTCGGCCTATGCGTCCAGCACCCCATTGTCGGCGCCGACCGCGACCACCTGGTAAGAGCCTGGCCGCGGAGCGCCCGGAGGAAAACCGGTGGCCGAATTCTTTGAAGCCCTGCTCGATTCGGGCGATCTCTATCTCGTCATCGGAGCATTGATCTGCATCGTGCTCGGCGTTCCGGCATTGATTCGCATGGTGCGGGGCGGCGGACGCTGACAAGCGCCTGCCGAGTCGCATGCGGAGTCAAGCGAGGCGCCGCGAATAAATGACTCGCCTCCGGGGGCCCGACTCGCGATTCATGAGGGCGTGCGGTCTTCAGGGACAAGCCGATGCTCTCAATTTCGCCGCTCGTCGCTTCGGTTCGATATGCGCAGATGCAGGCACGTGCGCGCGCCACGGCGGATGCGCTGGTTGTGGCTGTCGCGTCGGGACTGACCGCAGCCACGATCGTCGTCGCACTCGCCATCGTCCGCATCGCTTGACGCCACGGGCGAGGTGGCCTGAAGGCAGAAACGGCGGCCGCCGGGCCGCCGTTTCCTTTTTCGCACTCCCGGGCGCTTACTCCACCGAAACGCCGCTCGCCTTGATCGGCGCCGCCCATTTGTCGATCTCGCTCTTCAGGAAGGTGGCGAGGTAGGCCGGCGTGCGCTGGTTGGCCGGCACGATCTGCGCGCCGAGACTTTCCAGGCGTTCCTTCACGGCAGGCGTATCCATCGCCTTGCTTGCGGCATCGGCCAGCTTGTTGACGATCGCGGCCGGCGTGTTCTTCGGCAGGAAGATCGCATTCCAGGTGTAGGCCGTCATGTTCGGGAAACCTTGCTCGGCCACCGTCGGCAGATTGGGCAATGCCGGGGAACGCTCCTTGGTCATGATCGCGATCGCCTTCACCGTGCCGCCGTCAATCTGCGGCTTTGCGGTCGATATGATCTCGCACAGATAGTCGATGCGCCCGCCCTGCAGATCCTGCATTGCGGGTCCGGTGCCCCGATACGGCACATGCGTGATGTCAGTGCCGAGTTCGGTGTTGGCGACGACGCAGCCGAGATGGGTGGCCGAGCCCGCGCCCGCCGAGCCGAACGTCATCTTGTCCTTGTTGGCCTTCGCGTAGGCCTGAAATTCCTTCAGGTTGTTCGCCGGCAGGTCCTTGCGCGCGATCAGCGCGATAGGCACTTCCGCGAGCAGGGCGACGGGCGTGAAGTCCGTCAGCGAATTGTAGAGCGGCTTCTTGTAAAGGGTCTGGCCCTGCGCATGCGTGCCGACGGTGCCGAGCACGAAGGTGTACCCGTCCGGCTGCGCGTCGGCGACACGCTTCGAGCCGGTCTGGCCGCCTGCCCCGCCCACATTCTCGACCACGACCTGCTGCCCGAGAATTTCGCTCATGCGCACAGCGACCACGCGGCCGAGCACGTCGGTCGGCCCGCCGGCGGCGAAGGGAACCACCATCGTGATCGGGCGGGTCGGATAGTCCTGCGCCGGGGCGAGGCCCGGAAACAGCAGCAGACCGGACAGCGCGGCTGCGAAAAGCGACTTGTGCATTTGCATCTCCGTTCAAGCTTGACGCTTGGCGGCTGACTTGCCCCCAACATCGCAGGGGGGTCAAGTGACCGCCTTGTCGCCTCTGCCCGCGCCGCGTAAGACCCCGCCCGGAGGTGCTCATGTCTGAACTGCGAATTGCCATTGCCGGCCTTGGTTCCATCGGGCGGTCGCTCGCCCGCGCGCTTTCGGACGGCGTGACCGGCCTGACGCTCGCCTGCGCCGCATCCGGCGACGAGGCCAAGGCGCGGGCCTGGCTCGCCGCTGAGGGGATCCGCTGCCCCGTCGTGCCGCTGAGTGATTTTCCGAAGCGTGCCGATCTCGCGGTCGAATGCGCACCCGCCGCCGCCTTTGAGGCGATTTGCCGACCGATGCTGGAGGCCGGCAAGTCCGTCATGGTGCTGAGCGTCGGCGCCTTGCTGCCGCGCCCCGAACTGATCGAACTCGCCAGGACGAAGGGCGGCCGGATCATCGCGCCCACCGGCGCACTGCTCGGCCTCGATGCGGTGTCGGCCGCGGCGGAAGGCAAAATTCATTCGGTGCGCATGACCACGCGCAAACCGCCGATCGGACTGAAGGGCGCGCCCTATCTCGTGGCCAACAACATCTCCGTCGACGGCCTGACCGAGCCGAAGAAGGTTTTCTCCGGCACCGCGCGCGAAGCGGCCGCGGGCTTTCCCGCCAACGTCAATGTCGCCGCCGCCCTGTCGCTCGCAGGAATCGGGCCTGACAAGACCATGATCGACATCTGGGCCGACCCGGGTGTCACCCGAAATTGCCATTCCATCGACGTGGATTCCGATTCGGCAAAATTCTCGATGTCGATCGAGAACGTGCCGTCCGAGAATCCCAAGACCGGCAAGATCGTCGCGCTGTCCGTGCTGGCGGCCCTGCGCAAGATGGGCGCCCCGGTGCGGGTCGGGACGTGATCCTTCCCGGCGAGCCGAGGCCGCGCTTGAAACGAAAAGCCCCGCCGGAGCGGGGCCTGTCGGTTCATGATGCATTTACCGGCCTAGCATCTCGGGGGACAGGCCGGACCGAAGCAGCCGACCAGCCGCTTCTTCCACTTGGCGTTCTCGCAGGCGAGCCGCGCGCAATAGCCGGCGCTGTTGCAGTCGATCGAGCAGGTCTGACCCGCGGTAAGGCATGCCGTGCCGACCTTCGCCGGGGCCAGCTTTTCCTTTTTCTGCGCAAATGATACGTCCGGCGTGAGCGCAATCGCCAAACAGGCGAGCGCGGCTATCAACGCAACCTTCATGATTTTCCTCCAGCTTTTAGTCCCCAGGCGGCGCGAGCCGCCAGACAAGTTTAGTCTCGCTGCCGTCGCAGGCAACTCCGGCATCATGAACCTTTCTCCATCCCGATGACGGCCCCCACCATCCTGATCTTCGATTCCGGCCTGGGCGGGCTCACGGTTTTCCGAGAGGTCGCCGCCGCGCGCCCGGATGCCCATTTCGTCTATGCGGCGGACGATGCAGCCTTTCCCTATGGAAGCCGCAGCGAGGCCGAACTCGTCGATCGCGTCGACCGCGTGATGGGCGATCTCATCGCAGCCTACGAGCCGACCGTCGTGGTGATAGCCTGCAACACCGCCTCGACCCTGGTCCTAGCCGATCTGCGGCGGCGATTCTCGCTGCCCTTCGTCGGAACGGTTCCGGCCATCAAGCCGGCCTGCAAGGCCTCGGTCAGCAAGATGGTGTCGGTGCTCGGAACCGAGGCGACCGTGGCGCGCGAATATACCAAGGCGCTGATCCGCGATTTCGCCGAAGGCTGCGAGGTCACGCTGGTCGGCGCAAGGCGACTCGCGGTGATGGCCGAGGCCCATCTGCGGGGTGAGCCGGTCGAGACCGGCGAGATCGCCGCCGAGATTGCCCCGTGTTTCGTGAATGGCGGGACCAGCCGCACGGACACCGTGGTGCTGGCCTGCACCCACTATCCGCTGTTGCGCGACCGGCTGGCCGACGCCGCGCCCTGGCCGGTCACCTTTGTCGATCCCGCGCCGGCCATTGCGCGGCGCGTCGTCGACCTGATCGGGCCGTCCGGCGGTCCGCCCAGCGCAGCGCCATCCCGCATCCACTTTACCTCCGGCGCATCGCCCTCACCTGCACTCGCTGCAGCCCTTGCCGGCTATGGCCTGTATGCGCAGACGGGCCATCCCGATGCGCGCTACGCGATTCCGTAGCGGCCGGGCGCGATCACCCCGTTCGGGTCGAGCGCCCGCTTGATGCCCGAGCAGGCCGCGCGGAACGATTCCATCGTCTGGCCCATATGCATGGCGTGATAGTCGAGCGGCGCCCGCCCGACGAACACGCCGCGGCTTGCAAAGCTTTCCGACAATTTGCGGTAGCAGGCGTCGGCCCGCGCGCATTCGTCCTTGTCCTCGCGGTTGAAGGTCATGACATGCAGTCCGCGCGCAAACCGCGGCCCGCAGACATTCATCACCATGTAGTCCATGCCGAACTCGGCATGGATGCTGCGCCCGATGGTCTGGAACTCGTTGGCGAGCCTGCCGTCCATCGGCGTGCCCGGCGTGAACCAGATGTTGCCGCCGCCCGGCCGCCACTTCAGCAGGCCGAGCTCGCCGAGGCTAGGAATGCCGGAAAAGGCGTTAATCGAGACCTGCAGCGGCGGGATCGCTTTGGCTTCGTCGTGTGAAATGTAGCGCGCCTTGCCGGACTTGCCGAAATGATCGCGCACGCGCTGGATCATCGGCTCGACCGCCGCAGCGCTCGGCCCGTAGAATGCCCCCGACACATTCCAGGCGCCGACGCCGACCTTCTCGCGCAGCGCGCGCCGCGCATCGTCGGGGAGCGAGCGCTTTCCGCGGCTGACCCGATAATCCGGGCTCTCGCCTTCCGACCCGGACAGGTAGAGGTCGTTGGCCACGCGAAACAGCGTCGGCACGAAATTGGAAAGCTTCAGCGGCCGGCACAGCTCGACGATTTCCTCGAGATCGCCGTCGTCCGGAAACGCGAAATGAAACGACTGCACCACCGGCGGACGGGGCAGCAACCAAACGCCCATGCGCGTCACGATGCCGTAATTCGATTGCGTGAACAGGCCGTCGAGGATCGGGCCGAAGCTGTATTTCGATGTGTGCCAGTTCACGAGCGTGTCGCGATCGAGCGAGCCGTCGCCGGTGCGCAGCACCTCGCCCGAGCCGAGCACGACCTCCATGCCGCAGGAAAAGCCGAAATGATCGAAATAGGGCGTGTAGCCGGCGCCCTTGTCGAGCGCGTTGCCGAGCATGCCCCCCTGCGGCGGCCCCGACGTGACGTCGAGCATCCACTTGTCGCCGCGCCGCACCAGTTCGTCATACATCGCCTGATAGCTGACGCCGGGCTCGACCACGGCAAAGCCCATGCGCTCGTCGACCTCCAGAATGCGGTTCATGCGCCGGCCGAGATCGATCACCACCTGCCCCGCGCTCGACGCCGAACGGCTGCCGAGTCCGATATTGTTGCCGGTCGAAATCGGATAGAGCGGCACGCGATGCGTGTTGGCGGCGCGCACGATCGCCTGCACGTCCGCGGTCGAGCCGGGATAGACGACGCCGGCGGGCGGCCGGTCACCGCCCGGCATCGTGTTTTCGCCGTAGCGCAGGATGGTCTCGTCGCTGCGGTTGACCGCGTCCGCACCGAGCGCGGACTGGATGTCCGAAAAGAAGTCGTCGAAGGCTTTTGCTGGAGCGTTCATGCCGTGTCCCCGTCTCACCAGATTCCGATGTCGTTTGCTGCGCCCTCGGCCGGAGCACCCGGCACGGACTTTTCTTGCGCGGGCTCGCGCAGAATGCGGCCCTCGAGCGCGGGCGGGCGCGGGCCGCCGGTCGCCCAGTCGAGCAATTCGACGCTGTGCACCACCGGAATATCGAGATAGCGGCGCAGCTGCATGATGCAGCCGATATTCCCGGTCGCGACAATATCGGGGTCCGTGCTGGCGACATGCCCGGCCTTGCGGCGACCGAGCGTCTCCGCAGTCTGCGGCTGCAGCAGATTGTAGGTTCCGGCCGAGCCGCAGCAGAAATGTCCCTCCGGTACGTCCGCGATGCGAAATCCCGCGGCCGCCAGCAGCGCGCGCGGCTCGCGCGTCACGCGCTGGCCATGCTGCATCGAGCACGGGTCGTGATAGGCGACGCGCCACGCCCTGGTCGCGACCTGCACCGGCAGACCAAGCTCGCACAGCACTTCGCTCACGTCGCGCGCAAGCGAGGCGACGCGCCTTGCGGCGGATGCGCACTCGTCCTGCGCGAACAGGTGGCCATAATCCTTTACGGTGGTGCCGCAGCCGGATGCGTTCACCACGATGGCGTCGAGCCCCTCGCCCTCGATCTCGCGGGTCCAGGCCGCGACGTTGCAGCGGGCGGACGCCTTCGCCTCGCGCTCGCGGCCCATATGCAGCGTGAGCGACCCGCAACAGCCGCCGCCCTGCGCGACCACGACCTCGCAGCCGTGCCGGGTCAGCAAGCGGATCGTCGCCGCGTTGATGTTGCCCGACAGCGCCTGCTGCGCGCAGCCGGCCAGCAGCGCCACACGCTTGCGCCGCATTCCCTCGGCCTTGAAAACCTGTGGCGCAAGTATCTTCGCGTCGGCTCGATCCGGCACCATGTCGAGCATGGCCTTCAGGCGAACCGGCAACAGACCTCGCAACGGCCGCGCGAAACGCGCCGCCTGCATCGCGCGCAGAAGGCGCTTCGGTTCGGGAATGGTCTTGGCGAGCAGAAAGCGGAGCACGCGGTCGGCGAGCGGCCTTCTGAAATGCCGCTCGATATGCGCGCGGGCCCGGTCGATGAGATGAACGTAGTCGACCTTCACGGCGCAGGTCGTCATGCAGGACAGGCACGAGAGGCAATTGTCGAGATGGCGGACGGTCCTTGCGTCCGGCGCGCCTCCGCGCTCCAGCATGGCGCGGATCAGGTCGATGCGGCCGCGCGGGGATTCGTTCTCGTCGCGCGTCAGCACATAGGTCGGGCAGGTATTGGTGCAGAAGCCGTAATGCACGCAGGTGCCGATGATCGCGGCCGCTTCTGCGATTTCAGGGTCGCGCAATTGCCGGGCGGAAAAGTTGGTTTGCATGCCTGCTCTTGCCCCGCTTCGGCGAGGACGAAGGAAGGTTACGCGCCACGCCGCCGTCCGTCTTGGCGCAGCGCGCAACGGCTTTTGGCTCCCGGCGCAAAGCGCCTATACTGGCGCGCCGGACACCATGCGGGAGAAGCGCGGTGACAACGACGAGCTGGTCCACCACGAGCGTCAAGGCGAGCGACAGCTTCGCGTATTGGCGCGAGGCGGTCTGCCAGACGGTGCTCAACGTCGCGATGGAACGCCGGCCGGAGCGTTTCGAGGCGCGCATTCAGGGCCGGCAATTCGGAAATCTGCGCTTCGCGTCGTTCGCAGCGACCAGCCACGACGTGGTGCGGCGGCGCGCCGATATCGTGCGCAATGCCGACGACCACTATCTCGTCAGCCTGCAGCGGCGGGGGGAAAGCCGCATCACGCAGGACGACCAGGCGTTCGCGCTCGCTCCCGGCGAGATTGCGATTGTCGACGGCGGCCGGCCTTTCCGCACCGCCTTTCCGAGACCGGTGTCACGCATTCTCGCCGTGATTCCGCGAAGGACGCTCGACGCCCGCGCGCCGTGGCTGCGGAAGAAACCGGCGTGCCGGATCGGCATGGCCTCGCCCTTCCTCGACCTTGCACGGCGCCATCTCGTGGAACTCGCCGAGAGCGATGCGCTGTCGGACAGCGCCGCGAACCTGCTCACCGACAATCTCTGCAACCTGCTGGCGCTCGCGACGGCGCCCGGCCCGCGCGAGCGCATGGCAGCCGGCGGCGTGCCGCTCGAGATGCTCATCGCCTATTGCCGGCAGAACCTGGCCGAGCCCGATCTCTCCCCGGCGGCCGTCGCCGCGGCCTTCGGGATTTCCGTGCGCACGCTGCATCTGCGCTTCCGCGACACCGGCCGCAGCTTCGGCGAATGGGTGCTGGAAGGCCGCCTTGAGCTCAGCGGCAAGGCGCTGGCGGATCCCCGCCAGGCCGGCCATACCATCTCCGAAGTCGCCTTTGCCTGCGGTTTCCGGGACCTGTCGCATTTCAACCGGTCGTTTCGGGCCCGTTTCGGCGTCACGCCGGGGGCCTGGCGGGCCGGCATCCGGGGGATTTGACAATTTGCCCCCATTGCCCCTAAAACCCGCGCGTCTCGCGGGCCCCAAGTCCTAACCGACCGGGCCCGCGCGGCGTTTCGCGACCCGCGGTCTGGCCAGCGCATGGCTGCAAGACCTGTCGGTTCGGGGCCCTGCCCCGGACAGAGGAGGGCGCGGTTCCTCGCTAACGCAACACAGAGGACGCGATGAGCAAGCGCAGTTCTGCGAAGTACAAGATCGACCGCCGCATGGGCGAGAATATCTGGGGGCGGCCGAAGAGCCCGGTCAACCGGCGCGAATACGGCCCCGGCCAGCATGGCCAGCGGCGCAAGGGCAAGCTCTCCGACTATGGCGTGCAGCTGCGCGCCAAGCAGAAGCTGAAGGGCTATTACGGCGACATTTCCGAGAAGCAGTTCCGCGCCGTCTATACCGAGGCGATCCGCCTGAAGGGCGACTCGGGTGCGAACCTCATCGGCCTTCTCGAGCGGCGGCTTGACGCCCTTGTCTATCGCGCGAAATTCGTGCCGACGATTTTCGCCGCGCGTCAGTTCGTCAATCATGGACATGTCAAGGTCAACGGCCAGCGCGTCAACATACCGAGCTACAAGGTCAAGGTCGGCGATGTGATCGAGGTGAAGGAAAGCTCCAAGCAGCTTCCGCTCGTCCTCGAGGCGACCGGCCTCGCCGAGCGCGACGTGCCCGACTATGTCGAGGTCGATCACTCCAAGATGACGGCGAAGCTTCTGCGCATTCCCGGTCTGGGCGACGTGCCCTACCCGGTGATGATGGAACCGCATCTCGTGGTCGAATTCTATTCGCGCTGATAGGTCCGACCCTGGACAAATTGCAACCTGGACATGTGAAAGGCCGCCTCCGGGCGGCTTTTCTTTTCTGACTCACAACCCCATTTGGCTAATCGCCAAGGCCGGCTTCGACTTCGCGCTCGACGCCAATGCCGCCAGCGGCTTCACCTATGCCGGACAGATCGCCAGCAGCGCCCGGTCCCGCGCCATCAAGGGCAACCCGCTCGTGAGGTTTTAAAGGATCAAGGATCAGTTGAGGACGGCGACCACACGCCGCTCCATCGGATCGACAATCACGATGTCGCGCTCGGTCGCATAGTAGAGGAGCGCGCGCAGCGTGGGCGCCTCGTCATAGACGATCTCGGGGAAGCGCTGGAGATTGACCGAAGGCGGGATCTGCTCGCCCACATTGGCGGCGGAAGCGTCGCCCGCACCGGTCGTCCCGGCAACGCGCTTCACGTTGCTGCGCACCACATTGCGCTGCTGATCGTCGAGCACGACCTTCGGCAGGTCGGTCGTGGCCGGCGCCGTGACATCGCGCGAACCGGGATCGCCGGGATCGATCACCTGGGCGCTTACGGGAAGAATTCCCGCCAGCGCAACCGCCAGGATCAGTGAACCCAAGAGATTGCGAACGCGCATCGCACCTCCTTCTCGCCCAGGTCTGATAACCGGCGAGCGGCGGTGCAGGTTCCAAAATAATTGCGAATGCCGCTGCGCGATCCCTGGGCAGCCTGTGCGCGGAGCGATCAGGCGGTCGCCTTGTCGCGGACGACGAGGCCCTTGTCCTTCAGCAGCGACTGCAACTCGCCGGCCTGGAACATCTCCCGCACGATGTCGCAGCCGCCCACGAACTCGCCCTTCACGTAGAGCTGCGGGATGGTCGGCCAGTTGGCGTAGTCCTTGATGCCCTGCCGCAGATCGTCGGATTCCAGCACATTGATGCCCTTGTAGGGGGTCCCGAGATAATCGAGAATTTGCACCAGCTGGCCCGAGAAGCCGCATTGCGGGAATTGCGGCGTACCCTTCATGAACAGGACGACGTCGTTGGACTTCACTTCATTGTCGATGAATTGCTGGATGCTCATGTGCTCTTCCTGTGCGCACGCGGCGCGTTTGCGTTCTTAATTGTCCGGCGTCCCGGTCTGCAGCGCAAGCGCGTGCAGCACACCGCCCATCTGACCCTTCAGGGCCTCGTAAACCAGCTGGTGCTGTTGCACCCGCGATTTTCCGCGAAAGCTTTCGGCAATGACCGTGGCGGCATAATGGTCGCCGTCCCCGGCCAGATCGCGGATCGAGACCGTGGCGTCCGGGATATGGCCCTTGATCAGTTTCTCGATCTCGCCCGCATCCATCGGCATGGCGAGCCCCTCCTGCTGCCAGAAATGCGCGCCGCACCTGCGGCCCGCACGCGATTCACCCAAGATATGGTCATTTTTCGGCAGGTGACAATCGCGCGGTCGTGGCTAGTTTCGCGCCAGCCCGGACCGGCCGGGCCGGCCCCGTCCGCCTTGCCGCCCCCCTGGAGGAGCCCATGACTGTCGCAACCGTTCGTGCCGCGCCGCGGCTCGCGCTGCTGGCCCTTGGTCTGGGCCTTGCGGTCTCGGCCGCCCCCGCGGAAGCCCAGCCGACCGCAGCCCAGCAGGAGGCCATCAAGTCGAGCTGCCGCTCCGACTACATGTCGCATTGCATGAGCGTGAAGCCGGGCGGGATCGAGGCCCTGCAATGCCTTGAGCGCAACATGGCGAAGCTCTCCGGTGCCTGCAAAAGCGCGGTCAGCGCGGC
>JACAEG010000281.1 GCA_013388965.1 Pseudorhodoplanes sp.
CCGGGCCCCCCCCCCGCAAACACATTAGCAGGAAAGCTGGGTGGCAGGAAATCACTGCGCGCGCTTCCAGGTCTCGCCGCCGCAGAACATCCCGCCGAAGGCGCAGCCCTGCACGGCGAGCGTGGTCTGGCTGCGCAGCGTGATGGTGGAGGAATACTTGCCGCCGCCGCGGATGTCGTGGATCGTGCCGCTCCACTTGTTGGCTCCGCCGGGCTTCATGTTGATCAGGACCTGCTTGCCGTTGCTGCCGTCCTTCTCGACCGAATAGCCGCAGAGATTGGCGCCGCATTCCTGGATGCGCACGAGACCTTCCTTCTTCTCGGTCTGCCACACGCAGACCGGCGAGTCGCCGGAGGTTTGGGGCGCCGCGACCGGCGCCGGCGCCACGGCCGCCGTGCGGGGTTCGGCCACCGGAGCCGGCGCGGGCTGGTCGCGCGCCTCGATCCTGTCGCGCTCGCTCCAGGGCACGGCCGTGCCGGAGAACTCGCTGGCGGGTCTGTTGGCCGGCTGAGCCTGGGTCGCCGCCGGGACGGCGGCCTGCGGCGCAGGGGCTGCCTGAGGCTGGGGCGCGGGCTGCGGCTGGGCCGTCCTGGCCGGGGCCGGAGCCGGAGCGGGCTCGTCGTCCTCGACCGTGTTGCCGAAGCCCTTGCCGGGCAGCGACACCGAAATGCACGAAATATCCCGGCACTTGCCGGGAATCTCGATCCTGATGGTGCGTCCGCCGAAATTGATGGTTTCCTTGATGGTGCCCGCCTGCGCCGTTCCACTCAGGGCCAGCAGGGCCGCCGCGATCAAGAGCTTGCGCATGTCCGTCTCCTCGAAAAGCTTGATGCCGGAATGTCGCCTGGGACCGGCCGCAAGACTGTGACCCGGGTCACGCAGGGCGGACCGTGTCGCTGAGGGAAGGACGGAAAAAACAGGCCGCGGTTCAATGAACCTGTCTTCAGAATCCTTGATTTCGCGCTGTGTGCAGAATCGCAGTGATTTGCACAGCCTCGCCGCGCACGCGGTAGACGACGATGCAGGGAAGCCCGGGTCCGGCAATCAATCTGGTTCCGGGCCCTGGCCCCGGACGAGCCGAGTGCGGAGCGACGGTCAATCGCTCGACTGCCCTTTCAATCCGCGCCACCACCTCCGAAGCCGCGCGCGGATTATCCTGCTCGATGAACGAAAAAATGCTTCTCAGATGCTGAATGGCGCGCCGCTTGTAGCGCAGCCTCATCGGGGCTTGGAGAACTTCGCGAAGAAATCGCGAACCTCTTCATCGGTCGCGAAAGGTTCATCTGCGGACAGGCATCGATCGATTTCTTCCAGCTGCTCGGGAGTGAAGTGAACGTCGACGTCCAGATCGCCGTTCAGGAAATCGAACAGCAACTCCGCCGCTTCCTGCTGCCGTTCCTCGGGCAGGTCGCGCAGGCGGGCAATGGCTTGGTCGAGCTGCTTGTTCATGCTTCAATATTACCTCTCCGCAGCCGCTCAATCTACGTGCCGCCGCGCTCGCGGCGGAGCCTCGCCCAATATTCGAGCCGCTTCCTGATCTCGCGCTCGAAGCCGCGCTCGGGCGGATTGTAGAATGTCTGCCGGCCGAGCGCCTCGGGGAAATAGTCCTGGCCGGAAAAGGCGTCGGGCGCATCGTGGTCGTATTCGTAATGCGCGCCGTAGCCTTCCGACTGCATCAGCCTGGTCGGCGCGTTGAGGATGTGCTTGGGCGGCAGCAGCGATCCGCCTTCCTTCGCCGCGCGCCTCGCCGCGCCGAAGGCCGTGTAGGCCGCGTTCGATTTCGGTGCGGTGGCGACATAGATCACCGCCTGCGCGATCGCGAGCTCGCCCTCGGGGCTGCCGAGAAAATCGTAGGCGTCCTTCGCCGCATTGCAGATCACGAGCGCCTGCGGATCGGCGAGCCCGATATCCTCCACCGCCATGCGCACCACGCGGCGCGCGAGATAGAGCGGATCCTCGCCGGCATCGAGCATGCGCGCGAGATAGTAGAGCGCCGCGTCCGGGTCGGAGCCGCGCACCGATTTGTGCAGGGCCGAGATCAGGTTGTAGTGGCCATCCTGCGCCTTGTCGTAGATCGGGGCGCGCCGTTGCACCACGTCCTGCAAGGCCACGGCATCGAAGCTCTCGCCCGCGCGCGCGGCGCGCCAGACTTCCTCCGCGAGCGTCAGCGCCGCGCGGCCGTCGCCGTCGGCCATGCGCGCCAGCGCGGCGCGCGCCTCCTCGTCGAGGGGGAGCGGCCTGCCTTCGATTTCCTCGGCGCGCGCCAAAAGCTTCTCGACCGCCGCGGCATCGAGCGGCCTGAACACCAGCACCCGCGCGCGGGAGAGCAGCGCGGCGTTCAGTTCGAAGGACGGATTCTCGGTCGTCGCGCCCACGAGAACGATGGTGCCGTCCTCCATCACCGGCAGAAACGAATCCTGCTGCGCGCGGTTGAAGCGGTGCACCTCGTCGACGAAAAGCAGGGTGCCCTGCCCCGCCTCGCGGCGGCCGCGCGCCTGCTCGAACACCTTCTTGAGGTCGGCGACGCCAGTGAAGATCGCGGAAATCTGCTCGAAATGCAGGTCGGTTTCCCTCGCCAGCAGACGCGCCACCGTGGTCTTGCCGGTGCCGGGCGGCCCCCAGAAGATCATCGAGCCGAGCGAGCGCGTCGAAAGCATGCGCATGAGCGAACCGTCCGCGCCGAGCAACTGGTCCTGGCCGACCACCTCGGAAAGTTTCTGCGGGCGCAGCTTGTCGGCGAGCGGGCGCGGCGCCCCCTGCTCCAGACCCGCGGCCGTGAACAGATTGGCTCCGCCACGCTGCGCTTTGGGACTCATCGGCGTTTCCCAATGCGGGCATGGCCGGGCCGGTCCCGGCCATGCAGGTCGAAGAAGGCAAGCCTTCCGGACGCGGATGCCCGGCACAGGGCCGGGCATGACGAATGTGAGAATGCTCGCCTGACAGCCAGATGTCGGCCGGGCGCCCTCATCGTCATCCGCTCAGCTGCACGCTCAGTTGCCGCCCGCCGCGCAGGATGACGATGCGCCAGATGCGCTGCGGCAGGGCGGCAAGGCGCTCGAGGTCGCGCGTGCGAACGATCTTCTGATTGTTGACGGATACAATGACGTCGCCGCGCTGGAAGCCGACCGCCTGCGCTGTCGAGCCGTCGCCCGGATCGGTGATGACGACGCCTTCGACCGAGGCGTCGATGCGCAACTCCTCCGCCAGCGCCGGAGAGAGGTTGCTGACCGTCGCGCCGAGGAACGGCGAGCGCGACATGATGACGAGCTCCTCGCGCGGCAGGTCGGGGGCGGTCTGCAGTGCGACCGATACGGAGACTTCCCTGCCGCCGCGCAGAAGCCCGATGCGGGCGATCCCTCCGAGCGGCTTGGTGCCGAAGCGATAGTCGAAGGCATTGGGATCGTCGACGAGCTGCCCGTCGACCGAGACGATCAGGTCTCCGGTCTTCAGGCCGGCCCGCGCCGCCGGGCCGCCGGGCGCGACGCTTGCGACCAGCACGCCGACCGGACGCTTCAGCCCGAGGCTGTCGGCGATGTCGGGCGTCACCAATTGCAGCTTGGCCCCGAGCCAGGGCCGCTGCACGGCCTTGCCGCCGCCCGCGGCGGACGCCACGACCACGCGCACCATGTTGGAGGGGATGGCAAATCCGATGCCGAGCGAGCCGCCGCTGCGCGAGAAAATCGCGGTGTTGATCCCGACCAGCCGGCCCTGGCTGTCCACCAGCGCGCCGCCGGAATTGCCGGGATTGATCGCGGCGTCGGTCTGGATGAAGAACTGATAATCCGTGATGCCGACCTGGGTGCGCGCGACCGCCGACACGATGCCCTGCGTCACGGTCTGGCCGACGCCGAAGGGATTGCCGATCGCGAGCACGATGTCGCCGACCTGCACCTCGTCGGAATTGGCGAATTCGAGCGCCCGGAAACTCTCGCGCGGCTCCTTGATCCTCAGCACGGCGAGGTCGGTGCGCGGGTCCTTGAGCACGATCTCGGCTTCCAGCTCGCGCTTGTCAGAGAGCGACACCTTCACCTCGCTGGCATTCTCGATCACGTGGTTGTTGGTGACGATCAGGCCCGAGGGATGCACGATGACGCCCGAGCCGAGCGCGCGCTGCACGTTCTCGCGCGAGCCGCCGCCGGGAATGCCGAAGAAGCGGCGAAAAACCGGATCGTCGAGCAGCGGATGGCGGCTCTCGACCACGCGCGCGGCATAGACATTGACCACGCCGGGCGCGACGCGCTTGACGATCGGCGCGAAGGAAAGCTGGATCTGGGACTGCGTGGAGGGAACGATCCGCTCCTGCGCCTGCGCCAGGCCGGCCAAGGCCGCGACCGCAAGCGCGGCGAACATCGTCAATCGTGGCAGGCGCAATGGCATTTTCTCACCGTCCCTCAACGAGGCGAGATATAGGTCGTCTGCCGGAACAAATGAAGGCCGGGGTCACTCCCTGGGCGGCACGGTCCTGAGCCAGGCAACGATCGCGTCGACATCGGAATCGGTCATTTTCGCGTAATAGCCGTAGCCCATCGGCGGCTTCAGCTTGCTGCCGTCCCTCGAAATGCCCTGCGTGATGGCGCGCTTGATCTCGGCGTCGGTCCAGGCGCCGATGCCCCTGGTCTTGCTCGAGGTGATGTTGCGCGCCACCGATTCGCCCCAGGGGCCCGGAAACTTCATTCCGCCGGCGCCGAGGCTCGTCTCGTACAGATGCCTCCCGCGCTCCATCGGCGTGTGGCACTCCATGCAATGCCCGATGGTCGCGAGATAGAAGCCGTATTTCACCTTGTCCTTCATCGCGCTCGCGGGCAGCGGCGTCTCCGCGCCGGGGAACACTTCCTGATGCATCGGCGCGCGATAGACCGGCGGCACGATCTCGTTCCTGATCGGCTTGATGGTCCGCAGATAGGCGACGATAGCGTCGAGGTCGCGATTGGTGAGGATCTTGTAGAATCCCGTCGGCATCAGCGGCGCGACATGGACGCCGTTCGGGCGCACGCCCGTCGTCATGAACGACCTGAGCTGGGCGGGGCTCCACTTCCCGATGCCGGTGTCCTTGTCCTGCGTGATGTTGGAGGCCGTCACCGTGAAGGGCGGCTCGTCCCAGGTGAGCCCGCCGGAAAAGGCCTTCTCCGCGACATCGCCCTGCGGCCCCTTGGGAGTATGGCAGTTCTGGCAGGTCATGATGGTGTTGACGAGATAGTCGCCGCGCTCGAGCGGCGTCTGCGCCGTTGCCGTGGTCGCCGTCAGC
>JACAEG010000299.1 GCA_013388965.1 Pseudorhodoplanes sp.
CCGACGCCGCGCCGGTGCATCTGCGGGTCGATATAGACGCTGTCCTCGACGCTGTACCGGTAGGCCGGCCGCGGCCGGTAGGGGCCGGCATAGGCATAGCCGGCGACGCGCCCTTCGGCCTCGGCGACGAGATAGGGATAACCGCCGTCCACCAGTGCCCGCATGCGCCTGTCCATCTCCGCGATATCCGGCGGGTCGAGTTCGAAGGACGCGGTACCGTGCGCCACGGCATGGGCATAGATCGCGGTGATGGCCGGAAGGTCTGCCGAGGTGGCGGCACGCAGGGTCAGGGGCATGGCGTGAAATCTTGCAGGAGCGACGATCGCGAGCCTGCCAAGGAAAACGCCCCGGCGCGAGGCCGGGGCGATGCATTCGACACAGCTTTCCCTCGCTCAGCGGCGGTCGCCGAACAGGCGGAGCAGCATGAGAAAGAGGTTGATGAAGTCGAGATAGAGCGACAGCGCGCCCATCACGGCCTTGCGGCCGGAAACCGTGCCGTCGTCGTTCACGTCGTACATCTCCTTGATTTTCTGCGTGTCCCAGGCGGTCAGGCCGGCGAACACGATCACGCCGACGACCGAGATCACGAACTCGAGCGCCGAGCTGGCAAGGAAGATGTTGACGAGGCTCGCGATGATGATGCCGATCAGGCCCATGATGAGGAAGGTGCCGAACGGTGACAGATCGCGCTTGGTCGTATAGCCGTAGAGGCTCAGCGCCCCGAACGCCGCCGCCGAGATGAAGAACACCCGGGTGATCGACGCGCCGGTATAGGCAAGAAAGATCGGCGCGAGCGTCAGGCCAAGCAGCGCTGCGTAGATCATGAACAGCATCAGCGCCGTGCCGAACTGCAACGTCTGGATGCGGAAGCTGAGGAAGAACACGAGCCCCAGCGTCGCCAGCATCAGGACGATCATGGCCGGCCCGCTCAGAAGCGTCGAGCCGAACGCCGTCAGGCCGGTCATCGTGCCGCCCGATACGACGATGTTGGCGCCGCCCGCGGCCTGGTAGGCAAGCCAAGCGACCGCGCCGCTCAATGCGACGGCGGCGGCCATGTAGTTGTAGACGCGGATCATGTAGGCGCGCAGACCCGCATCGATCGCTACCGCGCGATCGGCGCCATAGCCGCCACGTGCGGCTGCATAATTCCGGTCGAAATCCGACATGGAAGCATCCTCTCAAAAGCCCGGATTCCGCCGGGCCGGATCGAAGGCCAAGAATGCCTTCGGGATCGGGGGGAATATAGTCAGTCGAGATTCCGCCCGCCAGATCTGCTTTCAAAACTGTAATGTTTTGAGAATCCGTGAAAATCCCAAGAAAAAACCCCGGACCAGCGTCGGTCCGGGGCCCATTCCACCGCGGTGTCCGGCCGCAGGCTATTCCTCGCGCTGGCCCAGAAGCTGGAGCAGCAGCGTGAAGAGGTTGATGAAGTTCAGATACAGCGACAGCGCCCCCATGATCGCCGAGCGTTCCGCCGTCTCGCCGTCGAGCGAGCCGTAGATATACTCGTTCTTCAGCCGCTGGGTGTCCCAGGCCGTCAGGCCGGCGAAGACGAGGACGCCGACCACCGACACCAAGAATTGCAGCATCGAGCTCTGGAAGAAGAGGTTGACGAGGCTCGCAATGATGACGCCGAACAGGCCCATGATCAGGAACGAGCCCATCCCGGTCAGGTCGCGCTGCGTTGTGTAGCCCCACAGGCTGAGGGCACCGAACGAGGCCGCGGTGATGAAGAACACCCGCACGATCGAGGTCTGGGTATAGACCAGGAAGATAGACGCCAGCGACACGCCGATCAGGGCCGCAAACAGCCAGAACAGCATCTGCGCCATTGCCGGCCGCAGGCGCTCGATTCCGAAGCTGATGACAAAGACCAGCGCGAGCGGCGCCAGAATCACCGCCCATTTCAGCCAGCTCACAAACAACGCATAGCCGAGGGGGGTCAGGAACTGGCCGTTCTTGAGCGCAACCGTTGCGCCGGTGGCCGAGCGCGCCGCCGAGGCCGCGTCGCCGGTGACAGAAAGCATGTAAATGCCGAGGGCTGCAAAGCCGGTAATGGCGAGCCCGAGCACCATGTAGTTGTAGATGTGCAGCATGTAGCTTCGCAGGCCGGCATCGATAACTGCGGTCGTCCGCTCGGCTGCGCCGCCGATGCGCGAAACGCCTGCACTCCGATTGAAATCGGACATCGCAACACTCCTCTGATTGCTTCCAGAATGTCGGCGGACGTCGCCCCGCATCGGCTCTTCGGTTTGAAACTACACCTTATCGTGGCCAAATTAATGAGCGCGAAGGTCGCAGTGGCAGCCCTTATACGCGGCGGATTGTCGCAAATTCCTAAAGATTTCGCAGGACCGGTGCGGGCTTCTGTCCGAGCGCGCGATAGGTCCCGAGAAGCCCAAACGCGATTGTCACACCGATCGCGCCGAATGCCGCAACCAGCGCGGGACCGGGCAGGAAAACAAAGCTCAGGTCCATGACCTCCGTCGTTACGAAATAGGCGGCGATCGACCCGGCCGCGATGCCGAGCAAAGCCGTGACCAGTCCGAGCAGGCAATATTCCAGCGCATAGGCCGACAGGAGTTGAGCGCGCGTCGCGCCGAGCGTCTTCAGGATCACCGCATCATAGACGCGGTGGTGATGGCTCGCAGCCAGCGCTCCCGCCAGGACGAGCGCCGCAGCCAGCAGCGTAATGCCGCTCGCGCCGCGAATCGCGAGCAGCAGATTGGCGACGAGGGATCCGACGGCATCGAGCGCATCCTTCACCCGCACGGCCGTCACGGACGGGAACGCATCGCTGGAGGCCTTGACCAGCGCGGCTTCCTGCTCGGAGGTCGCCCCGCCCGGATAGGTCAGCGTCGCGATATGGGAATGCGGCGCACCGGCAAAGGCGCCCGGCGAGAAGACAAGAACAAAGTTGATTCCGAGACTTTGCCAGTCGACGGTGCGGAGATTGGAGATCGTCGCGGTGATGTTGCGCCCGAGCACGTTCACAGTCACCGGGTCTCCGATCTTCAGCCCGAGCGCTTCCGCGAGCTTCTGCTCGAAGGAAACCAGCGGAGGCCCCCGATAGTCGGGGCCCCACCACGAGCCTTCGACGACGCGCGAGCCGGCCGGAATATCCTTCGCGTAGGTGATGCCGCGATCGCTTTGCAGGACCCAGGCGGCGTTGGGCGGCGGCGTGATCTCCTCCGACCTGACGCCGTTGAGCGCGACGACGCGGCCGCGCAGCATCGGAACGCGCTCGAGCTTTCCGCCGGGCGCATAGTCGCCGATGAAACGATCGAACCGGTCGGCATCCGCAGACTGAATGTCGACGAAAAAGAAGGACGGCGCCTTCTCCGGCAACGCCCCCTCGAGCTGCCGCCGCAGGTTGCCGTCGATCTGGATGACGGTCACGAGCAGCGTCACGCCCAGCCCGAGCGAGAGCACGATGATTGGCGTCAGCGCGCCCGGCCGGTGGATGTTCGCGACGGCGAGCCGCAACGCGGTGGCGCGCGCATGCGGCAGGCGGCGCGCGATGGCCATGATGAGATCGGCAAGCAGGCGCAGCGCGACGAAGGCCGCCGCCGCCGAGGCCACGAAGATCAGCGCGACGCGCCGGTCGAAGGCGAGCCAGACGGCAAGCCCCGTCAGCGCGGCCACCACGGCAACCGCCGCGGCGACATATTGCACGCGCGGAAACCGCCGCGCGTCGTCGACGTGATCGCGAAACAGCGCCGAAACCGGAATATCGTGCGCGCGGCCGAGCGGCCAGATCGCGAAGGCGAGCGCCGTGAGCAGGCCGTAGACAAAGGCCAGCGAGAGCTGCCCTGGATGCAGGGCGGGCGCGATCGGCAGCGGAATCACATTCCCGAGAAAGTAGGAAATCGCAAACGGCAACGCCGCGCCGAGCGCCGCGCCGATCAGGGCGCCGACGCTGGCGAGAACCATCACCTGGGTCAGGTAGATTGCGAATATCCGCGCGCCGGTCGCACCCAGCGATTTCATCGCCGCGATCACGCCGCGCTTGCGGTCGAGATGGCTCTTCACCGCATTGGCCACCCCGACGCCGCCCACGAGCAAGGCGGTCAGGCCGACCAGCGTGAGAAATTGCGAGAAGCGATCGACATTGCGTTCGAGCTGCGGGGAAGCATTGTTGCGCGTGCGGATGTCCCAGCCGGCCTCGGGCAATTCGCGCTCCGCCGCCTCCTTCACTGCCTCGACAGCACGTTCTCCGGCGTCCTCGGCCGGCAGCTTCAGGCGATAGGTCCAGCGCACCAGGCTGCCCGGCTGCACGAGGCCGCTAGCGCGCAACGCATCCTGCCCGATCAGCAGCCGCGGACCGAAACCCAGCCCGCCGGCAAGCTTGTCGGGCTCGCGCACGATCGTTGCGCGGATTTCGATGGTCGCGCTTCCCAGGGTGACGCGCGCGCCCGGCTTCAGATCGAGCCGCGTCAGCAACGCGGCGTCAGCCGCAGCACCATACACTCCGTCGCGCGCCGCGAGCGCTTCGCCGAGCGGCTGCGCCGGGGCGAGTTCCACCGCTCCGTAAAGCGGATAGGCGCCATCGACCGCCTTCACCTCCACAAGCGCATTGCGCCCATCGACCGTTCGGACCATCGCGCGCATCGTGGCCGCCGCACCGACCGCGCCGCGGCCTTCGAGGAACTGCCGTTCCTGTGCGCTCGCTTCGCGCTGGATCAGGGAAAACGACATGTCGCCGCCGAGGATCGCGCGGCCTTCACGCGCGAGCCCGCCGGTCAGGCTTTCGGACAGCGAGCCCACGCCCGCAATCGCCATGACGCCAAGGGCGATGCAGGCCAGGAACACGGCGAAGCCGCGCAAGCCCCCGCGCAATTCACGCAGCGCGAACCGCACTGCAATCAACGGCGAAGCGCCGGAGGACGGATGCAGGCCGGCTTGCAGGCTCATGCCGAGAGGGCCTTGCGGGAATTGACGGTGTCGATCCGCCCCGAGCGCAGCCGCACGACCCGATCGCAACGCGCGGCGAGCGAGGGGTCGTGAGTGACGAGAACGAGTGTCGTTCCCCGCTGACGGTGGCTTGCGAAGAGAAGGTCGACGATCTGCCGGCCGGTATTCTCATCGAGATTCCCGGTCGGCTCGTCGGCCACGAGGATGGATGGCTGCGGCGCGAGCGCGCGCGCGAGCGCGACGCGCTGCTGCTCGCCGCCGGACAATTGCGCGGGATAATGCGACAACCGCTCGCCGAGACCCACGGCTTCGAGCTCGCTCTGCGCGCGCTCCCTGGCATCGCGGACGCCTGCGAGTTCGAGCGGTACCGCGACATTCTCGATCGCGGTCATGGTCGGGATGAGATGGAAGGACTGGAAGACGATGCCGATCCTGCGCCCCCGGAAGCGGGCCAGGGCATCCTCGTTGAGCGCGGTCAGATCCTCGCCGGACACCTGGATCGAGCCGCGATCGGCGCGCTCCAGACCGGCCATGACCATCAGCAGGGTCGATTTCCCGGAACCGGAGGGACCGACGAGCCCGACCGCCTCGCCAGCGCCTATATCAAGATCGATGTCCTTGAGGATATGGACGCGGGCGGCCCCGCGGCCGAGCGAAAGATGAACCCCCGATAGCGAGATCGCGGGATCGGAGATGGTGGAAATGGCATCCATGCAATGGCTTAACCGGTTGGGCGGGCGACGTGACGGACCGCGGAAGGGCTTGGGTTCAGGCTCAGATTCAGGCTTTGCGTCATATGGGGCCGAATCTCCGCAGGTCCATATTGCCCGGATGATTGCGGCCGCTTTTGCCTTTTTTCTGGTCATTTCGCCCGCGGCCGCGGCCGACCGGCCGGTGCGTATTGTCGCATTCGGGGATTCGCTGATGGCAGGCTACGAGCTGCCCGCGGCGGATACCTTCACGGCCCAGCTCGATCGGGCGCTGAAGGCCAAGGGCGTCGCGGCCATCGTCGAGAATGCGGCTGTCTCCGGGGATACATCGTCAGGCGGCGCCGCGCGCCTGGACTGGTCGGTCCCGGACGGAACGGATGCTGTCCTGCTCGAGCTCGGCGCCAACGACATGCTGCGCGGCATCGATCCGGGCGTCACCTTCCAGATGCTCGATGGCATCATCGCGCGGCTCAAGGCGCGAGGAATCGACGTGCTCCTGTGCGGGATGCAGGCGGCGCCCAATCTCGGCGCCGAATACGCAAACGCCTTAAACGCCATCTACCCCGCGCTCGCCAAAAAGCACGATCTGATCTTCTATCCCTTCTTCCTGGAGGGCGTCGCCACGAAACA
This sequence comes from Pseudorhodoplanes sp., assembly GCA_013388965.1. Lineage (GTDB taxonomy): Bacteria > Pseudomonadota > Alphaproteobacteria > Rhizobiales > Xanthobacteraceae > Pseudorhodoplanes. The sequence continues at coordinate 6,255 of JACAEG010000299.1, forward strand.
AGCGCTGCTGCTGCGCGACGGGATTCACCCGAACGCCGCCGGCGTCGGGACGATCGTGGCCGGGATCGTGCCGCA
>JACAEG010000047.1 GCA_013388965.1 Pseudorhodoplanes sp.
AGCCGAAAATGGTCGCCCTCATCGCGCTCGCCCGCAAGATGCTCACCATCCTCAACGCAATACTCAGGGACCAAAAACAATGGCAAAGCGCTTGACTGCCAAGACAGTCGCTGAGGTGCGAGCCTTCGCGCGTTATCGCACGATGGCGAGCCTCGAAGGATGTACGGGCACGAGATGGGCCGTCGCCCCTCGAGGCTCGTTCGTTTCGCGAACTCGCGCCTCAGGGTGACGGCGATAGAGTCCCCGCGTGAGGCACCCAATACTCCGCGCTGAAGCGGGGAGAGGGTTTCAACCCTCCCCCTTTTCCGCGAAGCTCGCGCGGTAGGGATGCGCGGGATAGACGCCGAGGATTTTCGTCTCGCGCGAGAAATATTCGAGCTCCTTGAGCGCAAGCGCGAGGTTCTTGTCCTCGGGATGGCCCTCGACGTCCGAATAGAACATGGTCGCGAAGAAATTGCCCTCGATCATGTAGCTTTCGAGCTTGGTCATGTTGATGCCGTTGGTCGCGAACCCGCCGAGCGCCTTGTAGAGCGCGGCCGGGATATTGCGTACGCGGAACACGAACGTGGTCACCACCTTGCCGTTGTTCGGCTTCGCCCATTGCGCCTTCTTCGCGAGCACGATGAAGCGCGTGGTGTTGTGCGCCTCGTCCTCGATGTTCTCCGCGAGGATGTCGAGGCCATAGATGTCGGCGGCCAGCCGCGTCGCGATCGCGGCGCGAGTCTTGTCGTTGGCCTCGGCCACCTCGCGCGCGGAGCCTGCGGTGTCGGCGGCGATCACCGGCCTGACGCCGAGCTTGCGGATCATCTTGCGGCACTGGCCGAGCGCGTGGACATGGCTCTCGATGGTCTTGATGCCCGAGAGCGTCGCGCCGCGCGGGGCCATGAGCTGGTGGCGCACGGGCAGGAACCATTCGGCGACGATGTGCAGGCCGGAATGCGGCATCAGGTGATGGATGTCGGCGACGCGCCCGGCGATCGAGTTCTCGATCGGGATCATGCCGAGTTCGGCTTCTCCCCCGGACACGGCCGCGAACGCATCCTCGAAGGTGGCGCAGGCGACGGGCTCGTGATCGGGATAGGCCTCGCGGCAGGCAAGGTGCGAATTTGCGCCGGCCTCGCCCTGGTAAACGATTTTCGGTTTCTTGCTCATGGGGTCCGTTACGCGGTTGCGACTTTGCGAGTCAAATCAGCGGTGCGCCGAGAGCAGCCGCCGCGCGGTTTCGAGATCGTCCGGGGCATCGACCCCGAGCGGCACGGAATCGACGATCGCGACATCGATCCGCATGCCGGCCTCGAGCGCGCGGAGCTGTTCGAGCTTCTCGCGCTTCTCCAGCGGGGAGGGCGGAAGGCCCACGAAACGCTCCAGCGCTTGGCGGCGATACGCATAGAGCCCGATATGGTGGTAGAGCGGGCCGTCGCCCGAGGGCGCCGCCGCGCGGGTGAAATAGAGCGAGCGCAGCCGGTGCGGGCCGAGCGGCGTGCCGACCGCCTTGACGATATTCGGGTTGGTGCGCTCCTCCGGCCGGGCGATCACCGCCGCCAGCGTGCCGATATCAACCGCGGGATCGTCGAGCAGGGCCACCGCGGCCTTGATGTCGTTCGGATCCAGGGTTGGAAGGTCCCCCTGCACGTTCACGACAATGCGGGCCTCGCCCGCGGGATCGACGATTTCAAGCGCCTCGAAGATGCGGTCCGAGCCCGAAGCATGGTCGGTCCTGGTCATGATGGCGCGGCCGCCGGCCTTCTCCACGGCGGCGGCCACAACCTCGGCGTCCGTTGCAACCAGGACGGGTCCGAGCCTCGCCGCCTTCGCGCGCCGCATGACATGGACGATCATCGGCTCGCCCAAGATGTCGGCGAGCGGCTTGCCCGGCAGGCGCGTGGCCGCCATCCGGGCGGGAATGAGGATGAGAATGTCTTGCCCTGGCATCGGACTGCTAGCGGGGTTGAATGGTGCGCCAGGCCCCGTTTGAAGGCCCCGTTTGAAGGTCCCGTTGACGGCCCCGTTTGAACGAATGTTGCAGGGGCCGCCCGCTTATACGGGTTGCATGGCCCGCGGCAAACCGGCTATCTCTGCCCCGGCTGCGGGGCCTCCCCCGCATCGATCCGCCGTTTCCTGCCGCACTCGACTGGGCCGACCCCCGATGGATTCCTTCGAACTGAACAAGATCATTGGCGCGTTGCTTGGCACCTGCCTGGTGCTGCTGTCGCTCAATATCGCAACGGGCGCGATTTTCACCCCGAAGGTCCCGGAAAAGCCCGGCTATGCCATCGTGGTCCCCGATTCGCCTGGCGGCGGCCCGGCGCCGGCCGCCGAGCCCGAGCAGCCGATCGCAGCGCTCCTGGCCAGTTCCGATCCAGCCAAGGGCGAGGCGGTCGCCAAGCAGTGCTCGGCCTGCCACACCTTCAACAAGGGCGGCCCGAACCGCGTCGGTCCGAACCTCTGGGGCATCGTGGGACGCGCAAAGGCTTCGGAAGCGGGATTCAACTATTCCGCCGCGTTGAAGGCCAAGGGCGGCGAGTGGACCTACGACGATCTGAACAAGTTTCTTCAGAGCCCGAAGGGCTACCTGCCCGGCACCGCGATGAGCTATGCCGGGCTGAGCCGCGGCGCCCAGCGCGCGGATCTGATCAACTATCTGCACACGCTGTCGGACAGCCCTGTCC
>JACAEG010000300.1 GCA_013388965.1 Pseudorhodoplanes sp.
CGCCAGCGGCACCGGCATCGCCATCGGGCGTCCGGCCAGAGCGGCAATGGCGACAGCAATCATCGAGCCGGAGAGCCATCCGGCCGGCATGCCGACGAAGGTCAGGATGGCGCCGCCAATGGCCCCGATCAGCAGCGTTTCACCAAGTTTCTGCAAGGCCTGGCGGGACGGGAGCGGCATGGGCCCCTTATCTCCATTCCGCAGCACCTATCAAGCGGGCGGCCGCAACCCATATATGCCGCCAGAACAGCCCGCGCGCTGATTGCCCTCGCCTTGGACCCGCGTGTATGGTCGCGGCCCTTTTGCCGGATTCCTGAATGGCCCGAGACCAGATTGACATGACGCCGGTCGAGCGCCGCGACGAACTCGTCGCGTGGCTCGAGCAGGGCTGCAAGCCGAAAGCCGAGTGGCGGATCGGCACCGAGCACGAGAAATTCCCGTTCACCGTCCAGCGCCATGACCCGGTGCCCTATGACGGGCCACGCGGCATTCGTGCGCTGCTCGAAGGCATGCAACTCCTGCTCGGCTGGGAGCCGATCATGGAGAAGGACAACATCATCGGGCTTTACGACGTCACCGGCGGCGGCGCGATTTCGCTCGAGCCGGGCGGGCAGTTCGAGTTGTCGGGCGCGCCGCTGGAAAACGTGCATCAGACCTGCACCGAGCTGATGGCGCATCTCGCGCAGGTCCGCGAAGTTGCCCGCCCGCTCGGCATCGGCTTCCTCGGGCTCGGCATGAACCCGAAATGGACGCGCGCGCAGATCCCCGTCATGCCGAAGGGCCGCTACCGCATCATGACGCAATACATGCCGAAGGTCGGCAATCTCGGCCTCGACATGATGTACCGGACCTGCACGGTGCAGACCAATCTCGACTTCTCCTCCGAGGCCGACATGGTGAAAAAGCTGCGCGTCTCGCTCGCGCTGCAGCCGGTCGCGACCGCCTTGTTCGCAAACTCGCCCTTCACCGAAGGCAAGCCCAACGGCTTTCTCTCCTTCCGCTCGGAAATCTGGCGCGACACCGACAATGCGCGCTCCGGCATGCTCCCCTGGGCATTCGAGCCCGGCATGGGCTTCGAGCGCTGGGTCGATTACGCGCTCGACGTGCCGATGTATTTCATCAAGCGCGGCGATACCTACATCGATGTCGCCGGCCAGTCCTTCCGCGACCTGCTCGCGGGCAAGCTGCCAGGGGCGCCGGGCGAGCGCGCAACGATCTCGGACTGGGCGAATCACATCTCCACGATTTTTCCGGAGGTGCGGCTGAAGCGCTACCTCGAGATGCGCGGGGCCGATGGCGGGCCGTGGCGCAAGCTTCCCTCCCTGCCCGCCTTCTGGGTCGGCATTCTCTACGACGACGGCGCGCTCGATGCGGCCTGGAACATCGTCAAGGACTGGACGGCGGAGGAACGCCAGAAGCTGCGAGACGACGTGCCGAGGCTCGGCCTCAGGGCCGCGATCCGCGGCCGCCCGATGCTCGATCTCGCCAAGGAATGCCTGGCACTTAGCTTCGCCGGCCTGAAGAACCGCAAGCATTTCGACCGCGATGGCCGCGACGAGACGCGCTATCTCGAGCCGCTCGGCGACATCGTCACGCGCGGCACCACGCCCGCGGAGGAGCTGCTGCAGAAATTCCACGGCGAATGGCGCGGTTCGGTCGAGCCGGTGTTCACGGAATATGCGTATTAGGACTTCCCGCATGCTCCAGCGATCTTGCGGCAAGGAAGGCGCAACCTCTCCCCGCAAGCGGGGAGAGGTAAGGAAGAACGATGGCCAAAGGCACACCCGCGACCACCGCGCTCGAAAAAGCCGGCATCGCATTCAGGCTGCATGAATACGATTACGATCCCGACGCGCCCAGCATCGGCATGCAGGCGGCGGAAGCGCTCGGCGTCTCGCCCGCGCGCCTGCTCAAGACGCTGATGGCCAGGGCGGGCAGCGAGGTCGTATGCGTGCTCGCGCCGTCGGATCGCGAGGTCAATCTCAAGAAGCTCGCCGCCGCGGCGGGCGCGAAGGACGCCGCCATGCTGAAGCCGGCCGACGCCGAGCGCATCACCGGATATCGCGTGGGCGGCATCTCTCCGTTCGGGCAGAAGAAGCGCGTCAGCGTCTTCATCGAGCAGACGGCGATGCAGAACGAAACCGTGATCCTGAATGGCGGACGGCGCGGATTGCAGATCGAGCTTGCGCCGGGAGAGATCGTGCGCCTGCTTGGCGCGAAGCCTGTCGCCGTGTGCTGATCCCGCAAGAGCAAGACGAAGGAATGCGCGCCCGATTCACGCCGCTCGACTTTGCGCTCTATGCCGGCGTGATCCTCACCTGGGGCTTCACCTGGATCGCATTGCATTTTCAGGTCGGCGCGGTCGCGCCGGAAGTCTCTGTCGCTTGGCGATTTCTCATTGCGGGCCCCATCATGCTCGCCATCGGCGTGGCGCGGGGTGAGCGCCTCGGCTTCCCGCTTTCGGACCACGGCGTCTTCGCGGCGCTTGGCCTCTTCATGTTCTGCACCAACTTCACGCTGTTCTATTATGCGGCGGGGATGCTTGCGTCGGGCCTGCTCTCGGTCGTGTTCTCGCTTTCATCCGTCATCAATGTCGTGCTCGGCGCTCTCGTTTTGCGCAATCCGGTCGATGCGCGCGTGGCTGTCGGCGCCTGCCTTGGCTCGCTCGGCGTCGCGCTGATGTTCTACCCCGAGTTCGCCCATATGGAGCTGGGCGGGCAGGCCATGCTTGGGCTTGCCTTCTGCATTGGCGGCACGCTGTCCTTCTGTTTCGGCAGCATGGTTTCAGCCCGCATGCAGAAGCGCGGGCTGCCCGTCTTTGCGACCGCCGGCTACGGCATGCTGTATGGCGCGGCCTTGCTCGCGGTCTTTGCATTCGCCCGGGGCAAGGCCTTCGCGATCGATCTCAATCCGCTCTATCTCGGCGGACTGATCTATCTTGCGCTGATCGGGTCGGTCGCGGCCTTCGCCTGCTATCTCATCCTGCTCGGGCGCGTCGGCGCCGACCGCGCGGCCTATTCCACCGTCGTCATCCCGGTGGTCGCGCTGCTCGTCTCGACCGCGCTGGAAGGCTATCGATGGACGATACCCGCGATCCTCGGCCTGATCGCGGTGCTGGCCGGCAACGTGCTGGTGCTGAGAAATCCCGGGAAGCGATAAGGGCGGCCCTTCCCGCGGGGGAAGGTCGCGTGCAGGCGCGCCTGCTACTCCGCCGCCTGCGCCACGGCTTCCGACATGTTGTCGAGCGAGGAGATGATATGCTCGGCAAGCGCGTCGGCGAGCGCGGACGTTTCGTGAGGATTGCGCACGAGGCCGATGCGGCAATGCGGCAATTCCGGAAATCCGTCGGCGGGCGACAGCACGCGCATTCCCGGCCGCAGGCCCGATTCCGGCAGCACGGAGACGGCAAGGCCGGCGAGCACGGCGGCAGCCACCGCGCCGGCATTGGAGCTGGTGTAGAGCAGGCGGTGCGGACGATCGACCCGCTCCAGGCATTCGAGCGCAAGGCGCCGCCAGCCGCAGGTCTGGCGCCCGAGCGCCAGCGGCAGGATGTCCTCCCGATGCGTCGGATGCCGGTTCGACGTCACCCACAGCAGCCGCTCGCGGCGGAAGGCCTCGGACGGACGCTGGCCGTCGCAGGTGGTAATGATGGCGAGATCGAGTTCGTTGAGTTCGATCCGCTCCAGCAGATCGCTGGTCGGCTCGCAAATCACCGTCAGCTCGACGCCCGGATAGGCGCGCGAGAAGCGGGCCATGATTTCGGGCAGATACCGATCGGCATAATCGTCCGGCACGCCGAGGCGAACGCTGCCGGCAAGCTCCGGCCCCGCGAAGGCCGCGATCGCCTCGAGATTGAGATTCACGATCCGGCGGGCGTAATCCAGAAGCCGCTCGCCGTCCTCGGTCAGCCTGGAAGCGCGCCCGTCGCGCGCGAAGATCGGCTTCTGCAGGCGTTCCTCGAGCCGCTTCATCTGCATCGAGACGGCGGACTGCGTCTTGTGGACGACGTCGGCCGCCTTGGTGAAGCTGCCGGTCTCGGCGATCGCGATAAAGGTCCGAAGCTGGTCGACATCGATCATGGCCGTCATCGCGGGCGCCCCCGATTTAGGTTCAAAGTCCTAACATCAACATCCATGATTGGTAAGATTAAAAACATTCGTTTCACTTATCAATAGCCCGGCGGCATATTCGCGACGCCAAGGAAATGGGTGGGGAAATCGGGTGGCTCCGGACGCCTTTCGGAGCCGATGGTCCCGCATCCCCGATTTCCTGGACCGATATGGAGGCGATGATGACGAATTTTCAGGGAGCGCTTCGGGCCCCTTACCAGCCCTCGACCTTCACGCTCGTGCTGACGGGCGTGATTGCAGGCATCCGCGCCGTATTGCGCGCCCTGAAGAATCGCCGGAATGCCGCCATGCTGGCAGAGCTCGACGACCGCATGCTCAAGGACATGGGGCTGACGCGGAGCGATCTGCGCGACGCCTATGCCGAGCCCCTGTGGCGCGATCCGACGGAAATCCTGGTGAAGCGCGCCGGGGAGCGGCGCGCTAGCCGGCAGAGAATGGCCGCGATCAACGTCCTGCGAAGCGTCGATTCGCCGTCGCTGGCCCCGGAGCCGGGATTTTCCCGGCCCGCCACCAGCCGGCCGGCCCGCTACACGATCTGAACGGACCCAACTGCCCGGCTGGTCCTTCGGACCGGCCCGATCCGGCCCTGCTCTCCCCTCGCATGGTGCGGATCCTGCGCCCGCCCCCCTCGGCGGGCGCTTTTTTTGGGGAATGGCGGGCGAGCATTGCTCCTCCGGGGGTCGCAACTGCGCCACACCCTGCCCCAATGCGCGATGCGCCCCGAGACAACCTGCTC
>JACAEG010000236.1 GCA_013388965.1 Pseudorhodoplanes sp.
GGGCGGCCCTGACGAGCCGCCCGCGGCGCCGGCGCGGGACCCATTTGACGAACTATGGAACACCTACGGGCGGAAGCAGCGTCGCAGCAAAGCCAAGGCGGAGTACCAGAAGCTCGATCCTGACGCGACGCTGCACGCCAAGCTTATCCGAGCGGCCAAAGACTGGACGGCTGCATATGAGGCGCAGGGCCGTCCGAAGATGTATTGGAAATACTTGCACACTTGGCTTGCCGGCGAGTGCTGGCTGGAGGACACGCCAGAGCCCTACGAGCACCACAGGGCGGTTACCGCCCCCAAGAAACCACGGCGCAGTGCAGACATCGACGAAGACTATCGGGCGTGGCTGCAACACTACCTGCGTCCGGGAAATCGGGCCTTGGTACGATTCGTTGACTACATGGAAGGCGAGAGTTCCAACGACACCGTCGAGTACGATTGCGATTTTGTCGTGCTCAAGGGCATTCCCGTCACGGGTCGTTTCACACGCCGCATCACCGCTCCGAGCCAGGAATTCGAGCAGTTCCTTTCTGCTTGCGGAGACAACGGACGTTTGTGCATGGACGAGCTTTGCAGCGCCCTCTTGTGGATCACTATGCGGGCGGACGGCCGCGTCGCCTACAGCGCCTACGACGAAAGTGGCTCGGCCATCTACCAGATTTCACCTAGTACCCAACTTCGTTGAAGCATGAGGCAACGCAAGGATCGAATTGCCGAATCGAATGATTCAGGTCCCTTCGGTCCCAGTTGCTTATTCTGGGTACCTAGGGCGCCGGCCATAGGTTCTTTCAACGCAAATGCGTATGCGGGGGGCGAAGGCGCGAAAGAACCTCAGCGGTAGAACGAAAATCTTGGTTCGCACCGGTGCGCGCCCGCAAAGCAGGCGCACCGATAATACTGGAAACATGGGCATTTCCACGCGTTTCCAAGGTGCGCACCTGGGTGCGAACCTTGGTGCGCAGGTTCGCACCCCAAGGTTCGCGCCCCGAAGTGCGCACGCCCGCGGTGCCGATGCGGTGGCGTGGGGCACCCGCAGCCTGAGGGCGGCCTTCTTCTTTGACGCTGCGCTTACAGGTCGAGAGACACCCGATCGACCGGCTCATTCGGTAGGTGCGCAATGCGTAGATGCGCTCGGGCGGACCAGATCGCGCAGATGGCAGCGTCGATCGCCATGTTCGCGTTCACGAATCATCCCAATCGGCCCCCGTGGGCGGTTGCACGAGTCGAGACAAGTTAGGGGGCAGCCAATGCCATTGCGCGTGGGATGAAATGGCCTAAGCATTTGATTCTCCGAAAGGTGCGTAATTCCAGCATTTGTTTCCGCCCCTTTCCGCCTGTTTCCGCCTGTTTCCGCCTAAGTCGAGCGCTTCCGGCCGTGATTGGATCGACGTCGCTGCGAACATGACGTGGTGATGGAGGCTTTCATGAACGATCAACGGGCAGAACCCGCCGCTGGAACAGAACCACTCCTCGGCGGATGGCTCACCCGGACCCAGGTTGCGGCCGAAATCGGCGTATCGGTCGATACGCTCGCGCGCTGGGGAACGCGGCGCATCGGACCGCCCTGCGTCCGCATCGGCCGCAAGGTGCTCTATCGCGCCGAGGCCTTCCGTGAATGGCTTGTCTCGCGCGAACGCGGAATGCTCCCTTCGAAGGGCGGTCGCCCGGGCAGTGAACGATAAGTTTGCTTCGGTCGCGTGCCGGCTCCAAGCCCGCAAGCAACTCAACGCCAACGCGATCCGCCTCGCCTCCAAGAGTGACGAACCGGGTTCAATCGCGCCGGCTCGCAAGCCCGTGCGCGGTTACTCCTTTGATGAACGACTCGCTTCAAGGGCCATAACGCAGAGATCGCGGTAGCGGGCGATTGCCTTGGGGCTCGTGCTGACGGGATTGATTTGGAAAGCACGGAGACCGTTCAGATCCCTGGCCCTGGCAAGCGCGACCACCGCCGCGAGCTTGCTGCGAAACCGCTTATGGGTTTCGGCGCTGAAATCCGGCGGCTCGGGAAGCTTCCCAGCGCGGGCGTGGGCCTCGATCTGCGCGCGCTTGCCGAGCGGCCGCTTCGGTGCGGCGGAGTGTTTCGCGCCGTCTGTCAGCGGTTCTCGCGAAGGATCGGCGGCGAGCTTTGCATCGCGGGCATCGGCCGCAGACTTCCGTTGCCGCTTCACGCGCCACGCAAATCCGTCCTTCGTCTTTATGATGTCGATTTCGTCGGGATCGTGACCCGCCGCCTTCGCGGCGCGTTGAGCGTTGAACTTCTTCGCGTAAATCTTCATCGGGTCCTCCGTGTTGGGCGTGTCGGTGACAAGACCCGATCGACCATCGGCCGTGACACCATAGATCAGCGGGCACCGGCCATTACGGTGCATCGCGACCAAACGAGCGGCCTTCCTGCGCGCTTCGTCGAGTGTCTCCGCGGTATCGGTGGCGTAGCGGCCAACCCCAAGGAACAGGGCGATTTCAAAGCGGACCGCCGATGCGACCACATTGGCGTTGGCAACATCGGCGGGATGCGGTTTGCGGGCTCGCGCCATCCGTGGCTCCCTCGGTTGATCGGGCGAGCGCAGTCAGGCTCGACCCGCCGAAGGGAGCAACTGCAAAAAGTGGGATTCAGAAAAAGCCTACGCCGGATGGACCCACGGTATCGATCAATAGAGCCCGATCCAGAAAGAGGTTTCGCGCCTCGCAACTGGTCTCCGCTATCACGAGGCATCCATGGCAGGCGGCACCGTGAAGGGCGCGATCGTCGGCTGCTGCTGCGGGATTGTGATCGGCACAAACAGGATCACCCGAACACAATCTCTGTCTTTCAAGCGCATTCTCCAGCACCTGCGCAAAGCGGCGGCTTACTTCGACGAGGCCACCAAGCGTGCCTTGGTTCCCCGCCGAGGCCGTGTAGATCAAGATGCCAACGGCAGGAACCGCAGCGCCAAGCCCCTCGGAAATGTAGATGCGCTCGCGAATCGAACTGGCGGGATAACCGCAATCGATGGCGACCTCCGTAATCAATGCGTGCGCAAGAGAATGGGCAAGCAGGTATTCGGGGCGAAGTTGGTCGCGAATGGCGCGATCGGAAATGTTCTCGCCCCGCTGGCGGCGTTGTTGGAGCCATCGGTCGGCGCCAACGCCCAGCGCTGCTATTCTCTCTTGCACCTGAGGTCGCTCACGCCAGCCCTGAAGGGCGTCACGATCAAGCGTGAGAAAGAGACCTTCGCCGAACTGCTCAACGGCGGGAAGCCAGGTAGGATTTCGGGCAAGCGGCGCGCCCCGCACGGCAAGACCAACATCCTCGAACTCTTCGGTAATGACCGGCGCCGGCTCGAACCTGGTGAAACCGTACAGGCAAGCCACTTCTCGCAGCCTGTGGACTGCCACCAATGAGAAGATGCCCTTCAATATAGGCGAATTGCCTGGGTCCCATGTGGCCCTTGGAAGCGTTTCGGCATGCAGCAGCGCATCGGGAGTTGGGGTGCCGATGACGGGTTGGCCGCTCGCCAGCATCGCGAATTCCGCAAGGCGCGGATTTTCCGCTTGGTCTTCCTGATCGTCGGAACGCCGCATCACGGCGATACGCGACCAGACCTCTTCGTCCGGATACCCTTCCAACGTCGCGGCGACCTGAGGGTTAAAACGCCGCGCCAGCTTAACGTCCTCCACCGAGGCGCAGGTCTGCAGTGCCGACCACACGCTCCTCACCAGCTCGGCCAATTGGTCAACCGACGCCGGAAGTGAGATGACGCGGGTAACTTGCGGGAAATAAGTGTTCGTGGCGCTCCGCGTGAGCAATCGAAGCATGTGACGGCAGCCATCCGGGTCCCGACCATTGTCGATCCAAGGCCACTCTGCCCTGCACTGACCCAACCGACCCGGCTGGAACAGATCATTGAGTGAGAGCGATGCGCCGCATTCGCAGTACACCCGGGTCTGGCGAGGATCGCCGGTTGTTCCGCCATCCTCGAGCCAAAGCGGCTCCTGGCATCCTTCGCGGCCGGGCGCGTTCTGGTGAACAACGCGCCGCCAATCAACGTCCTGAAGATGGCCGTCCTCGCAGCCGCAAACAAATCGGATGGGTGAAACGCGTCGTCGCTTGCCGTCATCACCTCGGTAATCCAGTCGCTTGGGTGCTTCCAATTGTTGAAATCGGACAAGCCGTCGTCGATCTGGCGGATCGCCTGGTGCCGTGTCGCACACGAACCAACGAGGGAAAATAGTTGCTCTGATTTTAGGTGATACCCTGCGAGGATCACGAAGATCGAGCGGGGGCGTCCGCAATTGCGGATCGCCACTCGTCGCAAGCCGATTGTCGTCCTGCAACCGCAACCGCAGCAATCTCGATAGCCGCAGCTCTTCGATGGGACGAAAGGCACCGCTGCGCTGATCCCAATGGTCGAGTCCCATCACCAGCACGGATCGATCGGGAAGATCGACCATTGCTCCAGGGCCGTAGTAGCCGATGAGCTGACTCAGTCGAATTTGGTTTTCGGCCATGCTTTGCCCCTCAGTTCAGTGCATTGCCGAAAGGATCGAGAATCTCGACGGACGAGACGTGCTCCACATCGCGCATCGAGCGTGATGCCTTGAAGCGTTCGTATTCAGGACCACTCGCCTTCAGTAGTGGTGACAGCGGATCACGGACCAGCGCCTCGCCCACTGGATAACCGTAGTAGAAGCGGCCTCCATTTTGCGTTGCTTCAGCGGCGAGCCTGATCCAGAGATCGATCAGGTCTTCGACCTGCTGACGAAGAGCATCAAGCCCGCCGACGACTTTCATCGATTGAGCGCGGCGCACGACTTCGTCCGCAATCACCTGCCGCAGATATGAATGGTCCCCGATCTTGGCCGCCGCGCGCTCCTCGCCGAGCATCGGTTCAAGATGACGAGCGAGCGAGACGACACTGGGAGCCAAAGCGCGGTCGATTGCCCGGGCCGCCCATGGCGTTACGCTAGTTGGCTCAACCGTACGGTAGAAGGAGGTGTGGAATTGACGAAACCCCTCATAATGGAGCCGATCGCGCGCCTTGTGGACGTTGAGCAGCGCAAGGACGAGACCCGGCTTCTCGGCGAGACGGCCAACCCGGCTCGTCGCCTGGATATATTCGGCGGCGGCTTTGGGTTGTCCTTGGACGACCATCAGTCCGAGTCGGCCGATATCCAGGCCGACCGAGATCATGTTGGTTGCAAGGGCCACATCCACGCCATTTGGAGCTAAGGCCGAGCGCGCGAGCGCATCCTTCGCGGCGGCGACCTTATCGGTGCTTTCGCGCGAGGTTAACTCAAGCACATCGCGCAGCGAGCGGTTTTCGAAAGGCTGATCCTTTGGGTTCAGTCGTCGGCGACGCGTACCATAATCGGCGAGTTTTGCCCTCACCTCGTCCTCAACGATGCGGCGAGCGCCGCCCAACTCACGCAAGGCATTGAAATAGCAAAGAGCCGTCAGATACGGATCGGCCACGTCGCCAAGCGGCTTCTCCTTTTCGCCCGCCGCGAGCAGCGTTGTCAGCGCGCGCAGGAACAGAAGCTTCGGTCCCTTCCCGGGTGCGGCAAGCCCGACATAGAGGCGGCCAGGGCTCTTGGCCGCAGGCACCGTGATGGCAAAGAAGGAGTCGCGACGGTCCGGTCCGGGTGGCGGGAAAATGGCTGTCCTCGTGCGGTCGAACAGCGCTTTGATCTGGGTGTCAGCCCGACGGACGGTTGCAGTGCTTGCGATGATTTTCGGTCTGACGATTCGATCACCGCGCTGGCGCGACGCCAAACGATCCAATGCAACTTCATAGAGCGCCGCCACAGTTCCGAGCGGTCCGCTGATCAGATGGAGTTCATCCTGGATGATTAGGGCTGGAGGAAGTAGGCGGGCGTGGCCAAACAGCTTCCGACCAACGCCGGGTTCGGCCGCGCCATAAAAGCCGTGCTCGTCCTCACGATCGACATGGTCGAAGAAGGCGCCGACTTTATCGACAAACGGCAGGCCGGCAAACTTGTCTACGGTGGCAATAATAAACGCCGGCAGGCGCCGGTAGATAGCTTCGTCGACTGTCAGGACCGGCAGCGGCTTGCCCGAGCCAAATGGGCAGCGCGAGTTCGCGCAGCCGATCTCCATGTTCTGAGGCGCATGATCGCTCGGTGTGCAGCGGAAGCTATCACGCGTGAAAGGTTCGCCGCACCAGGGGCAAGTCTTGATCGGCGCCGGAGCTTCACGTCCGTCCCGCTTATAACGGCGAATGCGACCAACCGCGGTATCCGGCCCGGTGTTGCCCCTTCCTCCCAATCGGTTCGGCGTCGCGGCTGCACCCACCCAAAGCCCGATCTCGATCGGCCAGTCGCCAAGTCTATTGCGCTCGCCGTCGCGCCAGGCGGGCTCCCCGCGCATCAGTTCAAGGGCGCAGATGACACCGGCAGCGCGACTAAGCTGGTCGAGCGTGAGAAGGCGCAAGGTGTAGCGCATGAGCACGGCCACACCCGCACCTAGCTTACCGCCATTTGTGATGCGACGATGCGCGATGGTCCAGGCGGCAAGGCCGAGATAGGCTTCGGTTTTGCCGCCACCGGTCGGGAAGAAGAGCAGATCGACGGTCTCGCGATCGACGTGCAGTGGATCATGAAGAGCCGAAAGATTTAGAAGGATGAAGGCGAGCTGGAATGGCCGCCATTTGGGCGCGGTCTGGGCAGCCGGATCGCCGCCGTAACCCGCCGCGCGCTGGCGATTGGCGCGCGCTACCGCCTCGTTCATGGCCGAGAAGGCAAGCCGGGCGTGCGGATCGCTCGCGAGCAGCCTAATGCCCTCGGAGATGCGCCGGCTTGCGTCGCGTCCCGCATCGACGAGGTGCTGAGCGATCGCCTGTCTGGGTGCGCCGGGGATCGACTTAACCACTACGCTTTGTGCCGCAAACCATGCGTCGTACGCCGCCGGCAAGCCTAGCAGAGCGCGCCGCAAATCGTTGGGTCCGGTTCGCGCGAGATCAGCGAGAGCCTCCATCCCGAATTCGACGTTCGGAATATCCTCGTTCGGCTCGACTCGCTCGACTTCCGCGGTCGGCAAATAGTCAGTTGCGGCCTCACGCACCACGCCGTCTGGATCGGCCTTCCAATCCGCAGAGGTGTTCACCCCAACCGCGTACTCGAAAACATCCCGGTAGTGCAGATCGGCGATCGCCTCGTCGATATCCTTCGAGCCAAAGCCGCGCATATTGGCGCGCGGATGAAGACCCGACTCGCAACGCACGGCAAGCCGTACCTGGAAGGCGTAGGTCACGTCTTGATAGCGCCGTCGCACCGAGCTGCGGCGATTCACGACCATCACGGTCAGCACGCGAAGGCTGCGATTGGCGCCGTCGGGCTCGGTTACCTCATAGGGCCGCGCATGGAGCTCCAGTTGAAGTGCACCGGAGGGGCGCTGCGCGCCACCGGAATTCGGAACGGTGATTGTGGTTCGCTTCCCATCCGTGGGGACGGACACCTTCAGAGTCTCGTTGCCGTGCATGCGGTCCCATACGACCTCCGGCGCTTCGGCACTGTCGCTCAGCAACTCCTCCTCGCTCAGAGGAGGCACCGTGATGTAGTCGCCCCAGGAAAGGTTCACCTCCACCTCGCGCACCGACGCGTCGAGCAAAACCGTCAGGCCAAGAGATGAAGGCGCGCGAATGCGAACGGCAGGCGGTACGTCTTCCGGCGCGTCGTCGGCCGCGCGCGCAGGACCGGCTTCAGCATCGCCTCCTAAATCCTCGCCGACGAGCGGATCGCCCTCTTCGAACAATTCACCCTCTTCCGGGATCTCGGCAGACGGTCCGCTCGGTTCCGGCACGGGCGCGAGATAGCCGGTGACGTACCAGCCCGAGGGCTTCTCCTTCAGGCGCTCACGCGTAAGGTCGATGTCCCGCGGCCCGGGGCCGATCAGGTCGCGTCGCAACGTCTCGACGAGGCGCGCCCGGATATCGGTTGAGGTCGGCGCGATCATGCGATCTTTCCTTCGCGCTGCGCGAGCTCGACCAGCGTTCGGCTCAACCAATCTTGACGATAGGCGCTTTTGAGTGCCGTCTTCGGACGAAACCCGGCGTCCTCCAGAAGCCTCTCAAGCGAAAAGAGCCGGTCGCGCAGATTCAATCGCACGCCGATGCGCAGGCTCGCCTTGTCGGGACCACAGAGCACCCAGGCATCGGACCGGGCGAGCGCGTGCGCCCAAAGCGCCTTCTCGCCCTCATCGAGCATGGCGATCTCGCCGTCGCGGATGAGCGCCCCAGCGCGTTCGACATCGGAGACTTTGTGCACGGCTTTGAGGCCCGCGAGCAGCGCCTCCCGATCGATCTGCTGCTCCGGCCGGCGGTTCTGGTAGCCGGTTTGAGTCTCGATCACGCACTCCTCCACCGTTTCGAGCATATAGCCGCCGCAGAGCGCCCGCCATGCATCGATGCGCCATGCCTCGACGATGACGTTCGTGTCCACGAGAACGGCCTCCCGCCAGCGCGCCACCGTCGCCTCACAGTTCGTAAGGCGCCGGGACGCCGTGCGCGGCGAAGAGATCGCCGAGGTCATCGACGGAAAGACCTAGTAAGCCCGCGATCTTGCGGATCGAGACGCGCCCCTCTTCGACAGCTCGGGCGACGATTTCGACGAAGCGTTTCGAAAACAACGGTGGCCTCCCGGCCGTGCGTTTGTCGGCAAAGAGTCCCGTGGGATGGCCGTTGTTGCGAATAGCCTCAGTTGGCACCGCGCGGCCTTCAGCCTTATCAAGCAAGCCGAGGGAAACCAGCCGCCACAACAGGGCCGTGGACGTCACTTCGAGGCGATCGGCGGTCGCGTTGAGCTCGGCGATCAGCGCATCACCGCGAAGCGTGCGCCAGTCGGCGGCGGCCTTGACGATGCGTGACGGCATCAGCAAGGCCGAAGCGAAAGCATTGGCGAGCTGCTCAACCCGATTGGCGCCGCCGGTCTCGGTCGCGTCTTCGACGTGCACCGGCGGCATCGCATCCCACGTCAGGATGTGGAACAGCTCATGCGCGAGATCGAAGTGCCGGCGGCCCGGCACCTCGTCACGGTTGATGAGCACGACGTCGAGGTCGGGTAAGCGGCATGCCGCGCCGGAAACGCCGGCATGGCTAGGTGTGACCATCAGCACGAGAACGTTGAGATCGCGTTCCATCACCTCGGCGAGCCGTTGCGCCGGAACATCGCCGAGCTTGTGCTCGGCGGCAAAGCGCTCGCCGGCTTCGGCCGCGTCCTCGAAGCGGGCGTTCTTGGTCAGCCGCAGCGAATGGCGCACCAGCGGCGGCTTCTCGCCGACTTCGGTCCCGAGCGTGCGGAAGGCGGCGATGATCTGGCCGGCCACGCGCTCGTAAGCACCGAGAACCTGGGCCGGCACACCGCTCTGCCGCCAATTAAAACGGCCCTCGCCAACGAGGCGGAACGGATCGGTGAAATAGTCGAGCGGTGCGCCGAGCTCCCGAACCGCGATCAGCAGCTCCTCGGCCGACAGCCGGCGCTCGCCGGTTTCGATGGCGGAAACCGTCTGCCTATCCTTGAAGCCGAAAATGCGCGCGAGCTCGTCCTGGGAGAGGTTACGCTCTTCCCGCAAAGCCTTGATTCGCGCTCCGATTAAGTTGGTCATCCGGCTCCCTCCTGCCGCTTGCTACATAGTCTTGCGGAATTGGAATTGCAAGAATTCATTGCGCCGTGGTATATGCACAGCAGACAGCGATTCGGCGCATGCTGATGCATGGCCCGGCCGACGGGGAACACCAATGATTTCAGCGTCTTGGATCAAATGCGGTAGTGGGGCGAACTGGTGCCCACTGGAGACCGTCGATCTCTCGACGGTCAACGCCACCGGTGTCTACATCATCTGGCATGAGGGGAATCCAGGCCGTGTCGTCCGGATCGGCCAGGGAGACATCGCCAGCCGCCTCGGCGCGCACCGCCGGGACCCAGCCATTCTGGCTTACAATAGGTTCGGAACGCTTCGCGTCACATGGGCAGGCGTACCGGCTCACCAGCTTGATGGCGTTGAGCGGTATCTGGCGAACGCGTGGGCTCCACTAGTCGGAGATGCTTTCCCTGTGGTGGCGCCTCTCGCGGTGAATTCTCCGTTTGCGGCGTGACCGCGTCCATCCCGGCAAGGATGGCGTCCAGCGTCTCGCGGAGCTTCATGTACTGAAACCACGCCCACGGGGGCTCTTCCCCCGTGGCGAGCTTCTCCACGGCCCAGTCGCGGACTCGTTCAAGTTCGGCGCGCGTCATAGCTCGATACTCCGTTGCTTGAGTTAACAACGGATTCACGAGCGGTTCGTTCGGGTGCGATGCAGGCTCGGCCGCCGAGCAGCCAACGCTCGCCGTCATAGGTGCTTCACTTCGAGCGCGCCGTCCCATTTCTCGTTGAGGTACTCGCAGACGAGGCGCCGGTGGCAATGATGCGGCTTGTCCTCAGAGCAAAGGAGGCACGCGCGGTCAAACGTCTCTGGCTTGAAGCGCTTCTCGATCTGACGCTCGGCCATCAGGTCGAGAAAGCGCTCTTCATACGCGCGCCAGTCGCCCTTCTCCTTCTTGTATGCCTTGAGAATGGGATCGGTGGGCGCCAGAAGCGGCTGGTGCACATATTGAATACCGCCGATCTTCTTGAGGAAATAGGCAAGATCATCGGCCTTGGCGAAGCCGGCAAGCTGGGACGTGTTGTGAAGTCGCACGTCCACGACCTTCTTCACTCCCGCCTTCACGAGCCGTTCGAAGAAGTTCTCGGCGCTGGACTTGGTGAAACCGATGGTGGCGACGTTGACCTGCGGCATCTCTATCCCGCCGCCCTCTGGGGCGCGGAGCTATCGGGCTGTTCGGTATAGGCAACCTTGCGCGCGCGCTTCCGGTAAGCTTCGGCCAGCCGTTCGTCCGGCGACAGAAAAAGATCGGAGCCTTCCCGGCCTTCAGATTTAAGCATCCGCTCCTCGATCTCGCGGTGGTCCGCGATGGTGCCATCTGCGAGGATGTGTTTGACAGCCGCGCCCCGCTCCGCCAGCGCCCGCCCAACGAGGAGGCAGCGGTGACAATCCAGCGGGTCGTGTTCGGAGCACATGAGCGCGATCCGGTATTTCCGGGCGCCTTCCAGTACCCTTTCGAGGCCGTGCGCGAAATCGGGTGACCGGGCCATGCGCTCGTAGTCGGCGACTCCTTCGCAATAGAACTGGCCACCCGTTGGCCGCCCGCCCAACTCCCTTCCAAGAAAGGAATAGGCGATGCCATCCATCCGCAGTTCTTCTTTTAGCGTGTCCTTGTTGAACTGCGGGAAATGACGCGAGAAAGGCGAAGTTCGCACGTCGGCGATCGCCGTCACGCCAACTCCCCGGAGAAGCTCCAGGAACCGCTCGTAGTTGTGCGTCGAGTGGCCAATCGTGAATATGGTCGGCTGGGACATATCGCTAGCCATGAATTCCGTTCACCATCAGATAGCACTTCACCGGCGGGTTATCGAAGGCGCGGGCCAATCCAAGACGTATGTGAAACTGAGGCGTCGTCGGCAGCGCCTGCTGTACGGCCGCAAGGCCGCCCTGACGCCACGCAGTCTTGAGTGCCAGACTCGATACGGCCAACTTGTAGCGGGCGCCACCGTCATCCAGAACGGCCTTGAGCTTATCGAATTCTTCAACGAACTGCACGGCGTTCCGGGGGAGCCGAACCGCTGCGAGCGACGCGATTTGAGTTCCTGCCGGCACATAGACGCCTTGCCGGACATTGTTCCAAACACTGTTGTGAGCGATGTGGCCACCGAAGGCGCCCGACACGGTTCCCTGCATTGGAGGCGCGCCCGCGGCAAACCAGTTGATCGGACCGGCGTTCACATGCTGGATCGTTGCCCGATCGATAGGCGTGTCCTCCGTGTGGTGTGGAAACGCGCTGGCATGTTGGCCAGCGGGAACCACGTCAATCGACGCTCCGGGTACGATGCCGTGTTGTTGCAGCAGCCCTGCTGTCCAATTCGCGCCGTTTGGCAGTGGCCGCACCATCCTTTGAGCCTGAGCATCCCAACCGGCGACACAGTAGTTTCCGCCGTGCATTTCCGTGACATCAGTGATGATCAGCCTCATTGGCCCCTCCCGCGCCCTCACATATCGGCTTCTTCCTCGTCGTCCTCATCTGCATCCCGCGCCTCACCCTTCATCCCCGGCGCGACGCCGAGGCGGAGTTCTTCGGCATGGCGCTCCGCGTTGAGGGCGAGGAGGCGGGCAAGGACTTCGTCGCGGAAGGCGGAGGGCCAGAACAGGCGGCCCTGATAGGTGTGGTCGTCCTCGTTGGTCTCGTCGAGGAAGATCGGCTCGGCGCGGGAGGCCAGATCGTCCCAGGCTTTTCTTTCCGCTTCCGTGCTGGCGCCGGAAGCGTAGGCGCGCAGGACCGCGCGATCCATCTCGGCGTGCAGCTCGCGCAGGCGGACGATGCCCTCGCTCTGCTCTTGCGCGTCGTGGAAGCGGTTGTAGGTCCTAGTCATGCCCTCGTTGCGTGCGACCATCAGGCTGGCGCGATGGTCGTGATAGGCGCGGCCTGCGGCTTCGAGCGCGGGATCGGTCTCAAAACCCTCGGGGAAGGGGAAGGTCTCGAAACAGTCGGAGGGCGTGTAGCGGAGTCGATCTTCCAACGTGGAAGCAAAGAACCGCGCCCAGATTTCGTGCACGCGGCACTGCAGGGCGGCGAAGGGGGCGAGATTGGGGAAGGCGAAAACTACCATCGACTCCGCGTACACTTTCCCTCCTGCCAACTGAGCAAGGCCATGCTGAGGGGAAACGCGCGAGAGCGCCAGCACCCGCTGCAGCGGCGCGATGGCGCGGTAGAGCCGATCGCGCCGTCGCAGAAAGCGCCACCAAATCTCTTTACCAACCTTGTCTTTGACCTTGAGGCGTTCGGGCTTCACGAATCGTTCCACGACGTCCAGCAGGTCTGGCCAATCGGCCGCCACAGGATCGGGATAGTCGCCCGGCACGATGCCATCGCGAAGCCATTCCCGACGGCGCTTCTCGCAGCCTTCCGTGCCTTCGTTGAGAAACCAGGACGGCAACGAGGGTTCGCGCCGCAGCGGGAAATCGGCAAAATCGATCGCGTAGCGATGATGCGCGTGGGTGGGCGAGGTGTTGACCTCCTCGCCGCCGATGTAGGGAAAGATTCGCTCGGCGTTGCGCGGGTCCTTGGCGATCAGCGCGCGCATGGCCGCAAGGCTCTCGGCCTCGCCCTTCGCCGCCGCGGTGTCGTCGAAGGTGAAGCCCATGCCGAGCACGATGGAGCCCTGAAACGCCTTGCGCGCATTGGCGGCGAGCCGCGCGGGCGCGCCGTCCATCTCGCCCTCGACGAGATAGGCGGAGATGCGCGAGACCGGCCGGCCGTCGAGCACGGGGGCGCGGGGCTGGCCCTTCGCCACATGGACGACGGAGACCACCACCGCCGCCTCGCCCGGCCATTTCAGCCGCCGCACCGCGCGGGCGATGCTGCCGCCCTGCGCTAGGATCGCGGCCAGGCCGGTGGCGCGCGTGTCGCCCTGGCCGATGGTGTTGGTGGCTATGAGCCCAAAGCAGCCGTCCCGGCGTAGCAGTCCAAAGGCACGGCGGAAGAAATGCGCCACGAGATCGGCATTGCCGTGCGCGCCCGCGTGCAGCGTCTGCAGCCACGGCAGATAATGGTCGCGGTTGCCGGCGGTGATCGTGTTCTTGCCCGCGAACGGCGGATTGCCGACGATGGCGTCGAAGCCGGGATTGCCGCCGCGGCGCTCGGGATCGAACACCTCCGGGAATTCGATCTGCCAGTGAAAGGGCCGCAGTGGATGCACGCCGTTGGGCAACGCGTCTGAGAACGTGGCGGCCTTCTCCGCCCATGCGCGGGAGCCCAGATTACTCTGGACGACCTTCTGGAACTCAACCAGCGCCTCGATGCGTTTCCTTGGCCTGTCGGCAGAAAAGAACGCGGCAACGATGCCGTCTCCAATAAGCCGCGCGACTTCAAGCTTCGTATCGACTGCCCTGAGCCGCGAGCGTAGTTCTGCCTCTGTCGCCCATTCCGCCTGAGCCTGAATTTGCTCCCGGCCGCGTTCAGCTTCGCGCAGATGATCGGCAACGAGTTTGCCAACAAAGGTCGGCGGCTTGGATGTGTCCCAGTGCGTCGCGGCGATTTGTTCTTTTGTAAGCCCCACAAGGCTGTCGCCGCATTTCAGCGCATGATCGAGAAAGGTGAATTCGTGCTCGCGCGCAAGCGTCGCAAGCCAGAGCGACAGCTTGGCAAGTTCCACCGCGCGCGGGTTTTTGTCGACGCCGTAGAGGCAGCGCTGAGCGACGAGGCGCCTGGCGTGCAGCTCCTCGTCCTCGTCGTCCGGGATGCGCGGGCGTGTATCGGGCCAGCGCGTCCAGGCCTTTACCAGCCGCGCCGCCAGTTGCCGGCAGGCCTCGACCAGGAACGCGCCCGAGCCCATGGCCGGGTCGCACACCTTCAGCGTCAGAACCTCCTCGGGCCTGGCGTCGGGTCCGAGCCGCGCGAAGGCCGGTTCGAGCGCATGGCGCACGATCGGTTCGGTCAGCGTGCGCGGCGTGTAGTGGCTGCCGGTGCGCCGGCGCTCGTCGGTCGGCTGCAACAGCGGCGCGCCGGGGGAACTAAGCGTTGCGCCGGGCGAGGCGCGCTCGTCGACGCGCGGCTTCAGCGCCGCTTCCAATTCCTCTTGCGTCTTCGCCGCCGCGACCGCGTTCGCTATCCTGTCCGGCAGCCTGACGTCGTAATGATCCTTCAGCCGCTTCTGCCGCTCCGAACCTTTCAGCGCGGCAAGCTTGGCGAGATCGACGAACACCGGCACCCTATCATTCTTGCCGCCGCGCAAGGCGAGCGCCGGGCCTTTCATCGTCTCGACCGTGAAGCCCATCACCGTCTCGTAGACCGAGCCGATCTGCTCGACATCGAGTGTGCGGTAGCTGAGCCGCTCGCCGTCGAGCACGAGCAGCTTGTCGAGCACGCCAAGGATCGTGCCGTCCGACACCGGCGCGGGCGCGATCCGGTCGCCGGGCGCATCCTGGCCGAGCAGGAACGGAAAGAGCGCGGGATCGAAGAGATCGCCGCCGCGGCCCATGATGAAGCCCCCGCCCCCGCCCTTGTGCACGAGGCGGAAGAGAACGAGGAGCCGCGCCCAGGCGCCGCGGCGCTCCTCCATCGTGTCGGGATAGCGCGCGGCCTCGGCGGTGAGCTTGGCGTGCAGGGCGCGCACGCCGTAGCCCTGATCGTAGAGGCGGCGCGCCTCCTCGTCGGTTGCCGACGGGATGAGGCCGCGATCCTCGGCGTAAAGGAGGAAGACGAGGCGCAAGAGCACCGTGAGCAGGCCGCCGTAAAGATGATCCGGCTGCTCCCTGGCGAGGCGCGCGATCCGCGCCTCGTCCGCGGCATGGAGCCCGCGCAGGAGCTGGTGCAGGCTGCCGAGCACCTGTTCGGCGAGTTTCGCCGAAACCTCGGCCTGCGCGTCGCGGCTCTGCTTCAAGAGCGCCGGCAGGCGCCGCTCGGGTGTGTCGTTGTGCAGGCGGAAGGCGTTGAGCGCGAGTTTCAGGCCGCCGAGCATCGGGCGGCCCGCGACCTTCGCCAGCGCGCGCAAGGGAAACGAAAGCCAGCCGCTCGTTTCGCCCTTCGGCGCGTAAACGAGGCGAAGCTGATCGTCAGTCAGCAGAATCCCGGCGCGCACGCCGGCTTCGTTCTCGCGCAAGAGGCGCTCGAAACGCTGGTGCGGCGTCGCCGCCCAGCTCGAGAGCGCACCGCGCTGGTCGGGCGCGACGCCGGGCTCCTCGATACGGATGAGCAGCGTCGGCCGGCCCTCCGGATCGATCACCGCCCAATGCGGCTCAAGGACAGTGTCCGCTTCGTCGATCGCGACCGACAACCCGTCAGGCAACGGCTTGCCGTCCGGCAGGCCGGCCACCTGATGCTCGCGCCAGCCGAGAATGTGTGAGAAGAAAGCCCAGGGATCGGCGAGCGCCCGCGCCTCATCCTCCGGCGCGAGGCAAGAGGCAACCGCCTCGCCGTCGGCGCGCGTCTGCTCTTCGGGCACAAGACCGTAGCGATCGAGGACGGCCGGGCTGAGGACGAGGCCGACCGGCTGCACATAGCCGAGCCATTCGAGATTCGGGTCGCGGTTCGGGTCGCCTTGGGCCATGTCAGTTGCGCATCTTTTCGTGGCGCATGTCCCTGTCGGAAAACCGGTACCCACTTTTCCGAGACATGCGCTAATTGCTCTTGGGCCAAAGGTGGACGAGGCCGACGATCTCCAGCCGGTTGGCGACGACATTGTAGCTTTGGCGGACCCGCTCCGGCTCGGTCTCGATCTCGCGGGCAAGCCGCTCATGTTTTGCCTGCCAGCGGCGGCGGTCGCGGCGCACCTGCTCGGCCTCGGCCTTATCGAACTCCAGGCTGAGCTGCCGGTCGTCGAAGGCCGCTTCGCGTTTCTTGATCCGCTCGCGCTGTTCGACGAGCAGCTTGCGCAACGCTTCTGCCTCCTGCTCGCCCACGGTGAGTAGCTCGCGCGCGACCTCCGCGCGCCGCGCCTCTGCGCGCCGCTGCAACTCCGGTTCGAGATCGCCCGCATCGCGGACCGACGAGGCGCGCAGCCGTTCGATGATCGCCGGCGACGGCGTGCGGTTATCCCGCAAAGCCTGTTCGAGCTGATCGAGCGTCGCCTCCTCGCCGCGTTCACCGAAGGGCCGCAGCGGTCTGGTGCGCCGATCCGGCTCGGTCCAAGCTGCCGTCACCATCAGCAACTCCTCATGCAGACGCGCGGCGCCGGGCCCGTAGAGCGCAAGCCGGCCAATCAACACAACGCGCGGCTGCGCGCCCGGGCCGATGATCGAACACACGCGGCTCAGTCCGCTGGTGAAGCCCTGGCTCAGAAACCGCGACAACAGTCGGCGCACCAGCCGGTGTTCGAGATGGACCTGCACCACGTCGGGTGCATCGACGCCTGTCTGCGGATCGCGCGCAGGTTCGAAGGCGATGGCCTTCAACGGTGCCTCCGCGCGCCAGGCCTTCAGCCTCTCCCCCCGGCCACGCCGACGGATGCGGAGATCGTCGAGCGCCTCCTGCCAACCGCCATGCCCAAACACGGGCGTGTTGGGATCGAGCCGGAACAGTTCGGTTCGGCCGACTTCGCCGACGCGCGATGCATCGAGCGATGTACCGGCCCGGCGGAGCGCCGCGGCAACAACCGCTTTCAGGTCCGTCGATTCCACACCCACGCGCTTTCGCGAATCTTCGAGCAGCCTGCGCATGCGGTCGAGTTCGCTCGCCTCGCGCTTGATGCGCCGCTCCTCGCGGTCGTC
This sequence comes from Pseudorhodoplanes sp., assembly GCA_013388965.1. GTDB lineage: Bacteria > Pseudomonadota > Alphaproteobacteria > Rhizobiales > Xanthobacteraceae > Pseudorhodoplanes. The sequence goes on from JACAEG010000236.1 coordinate 17,289, forward strand.
CATCTCTTCCCGCGCTTTGGCGACGCGCGGGTCTTTCTCCAGCGCGTCGATCTCGTCGGTCACGCGCGCATCGCGCAGGCCTTTGCGCGCAAGCAGATCGGCGATCCGATCGGACAAAACCTGCCCGGCCGAGCCGAGCTGCCGGTGAATCCGCTCGGTCTTCTGAACGAGCACTTCGAGCACCCGATCCTCTGGCCTTTGGCGATAGACAAAATAGCGGCACCACACTTCGGCTGACGGCTGGAGCTTGCGATCTATGCGGCCGTTGCGCTGCTACAACCGCGCAGGGTTCCAGGGCAGATCGATGTGGATGAGGTCATGGCAACGCGCTTGCAGGTTGATGCCCTCACGCGCGGCATCGGTGCAGATCAGGATGCGCAGTGGATCGGCGGCAGGATCGGCGTTGAAACGCCGCTTCAGCTCTTCGCGGCGGTCGGTCGAGGTCGCGCCGGTGAAACAGGCGATGCGATCCTCGGGGTCGAGGTCATGCAACGCTTCCAGTAGCCGCCGTTCGAGCCAGCGGCGCGTGTCCTCATATTCGGTGAACAGAAGCAATCGCCGGTCGTTCCATCGGCCGCCGGCGATCATGTTTTCCCGAATCCATGATGTCAGCTTCGCGATCCGCGCGTCGGGTCGGTTCGCATTCCGACGCGCAATCTCCAGCATCTCGTCAACGAGCGCCTTGTCGCCAATGCCGGCGTCGATCGCCTCGGCCGCTTCGTCCTCTTCTTTCGTGATCCTCGCTTCCGCCTCCGCCTCGTCTTCAGGCTCGTCCTCCAGCGCCACCGGTTCAAGCAGCGAAGCATCGGGCTGGATGGGCGGCAGTTCCGAAAGTCGTTGTTCGAGTCTGTCGCGATGCTTTTCGAGCGTGCGCGTGAACGCCGCGATCGACGAAAGCAACCGCTGCTGCAACCCGACCATGGTGAGCCGCGAGCGCGCCACCGCAGCGGGCGGCAGATTGCGCGTGCGGTCTGCTACCAGCGCGTCGTAGGCGGCGAGCTTGTTGGCAAGGACAAGTTCGGGCGCATCAGCCGGCAAGCCGTCGATCACGACGGCTTCGACGCGCCGCGTCGGAAAATTCTCGCCGAAGCGCTTCAGGTCCGATTTCAGGCGCCGTACCATGATCGGGGCGAAATCGTCCGGCCGCACGTCAACGCCAGCCGTGAAGCGCTGCGGATCGAGAATTTCGAGGAGCTTGGTAAAGGAGTTGGAGTGCCCGTTGTGAGGCGTGGCCGTGAGAAAGAGCCGATGCTCGAAGCGCGGCGCCAGAGCCTCGATCGCGCGCGTGAATTGGCTGTCGATGGCGTAACGCGACCCGGAAGCGGGCGCTGCGTGGTGCGCCTCATCGAGGATCAGCAGCGAGCGCGCTCGGAATTCGCCGAGCACGTCGCGGAGCCCGGCTGTGTAGACCTCGTCCGTGACGAGCGAGTGCGAGAGCAAAAAAAGCGAGCCCGAGGACCACGGGTTTACGGCGAAGCCGCGCTCGCGCCGAACGGCCGCGAGGTATTCGCGATCGATGATCGTGAAGGCGAGGCCGAACTTGGCCTGGAGTTCGTCCTGCCATTGGCGCGTCATCGACGGAGGCGCGCACACCACGACGAAATCGACGCGGCGCCGGAGGATCAGTTCGCGCAGTATCAAGCCGGCTTCGATGGTCTTGCCAGCGCCGACATCGTCGGCGATCAGCAGATTGACGCGTGGCAGAGCCAGCGCCTTGGCAAGCGGGACCAGCTGGTACGCGTCGAGATGAATGCCCGCCCTGAACGGCGCCTGAAGGAGCTTTCGGTCGGCCGCGGTCGCGGTGTTCCAGCGGATCGAGCGCAGATAAGCCGAAAACACTTCCGGGTCGTCGGTCCCGGGATTTTCGAACATGGACAAATGGCTGTCGGCAATAACCGAGGCGTCGACCTCGTCGTGCCAGAGCACTTCGAGCGTCTCGCCCTGGGCGTCATCATCAATGCAGGCGAGCCGCGCTCGAACCTGCGCCCCTCCGCCCGTCACGTCCTCCACGAGCCAGCGGCGCGTGCGCACTTCCACGAATTCACCCGGCGTCGGAATGGAATCGCTACCCCCCATGATAACCCTTTGCGATTACATAAAAACTTGAGTACAGAGCACTCGAACCCGTCACGCCTTGTAGTGGCATGGCATAGCTTAAAGAAGGACAAGAGTACCGGCGTTAACCGCCGGTTGTGAAGCTCTAAGGTCGCGCCGCGAGGCGTTCGATTAGCTTGCGATAGAGGCCTAGGGAGCTCTACGGCCCGATGCGGGAGGGTCTTCCATGACCGCCAAATTGCTCTTCGACTCCGATGCTCTCGGCGAACTCTGTCGAAGGCATCGTATTCGCCGATTATCTCTATTTGGATCGACGCTCAAGGGAACCGCCGGTCCCGATAGTGACGTTGATCTGTTGGTTGAGTTCGAACGCGAATCGAAGCCCGGCCTGCTCGATCTCGCCAATATTGAGAACGAGTTGTCAAATCTGCTCGGAGGGCGTCGAGTCGACTTGCGAACGCCTGAGGACCTCAGCCGGTATTTTCGCGATGAAGTGGTTCGCGAGGCGGCGGTTCAGTATGAATGCGCGTGATCGCGCCCGCCTCGGCATATTCTTCCATGCGCTGTAGGAATCAGATCGGGTCCGTGAATTAATTCACCCGGGCGCTGTGCCCGATGGTCAGATCAGCGCTACGCCACCCTCAGCGGCGTCACCGTTGCGCCCTCGCGTAGCGCGTCGAGCTTGTCCGCCCACCATTGCATCATGCGGACGCGCTCGTCCCAGAATTCGGCCCGGGCATAGGCCCTGCGCACCGCGTCCCCGTCCTCATGGGCAAGCTGGCGTTCGATGGCATCCGCGTGCCACAGCCCGCTCTCGTTCAGAAGCGACGAGGCCGTGGCCCGGAAGCCGTGCGCTGTCGCATCATCTTTTGAATAGCCGAGCCGGCGCAGCGCCGCGTTGAGCGTGTTGTCCGAGATCGGTCGCGTCTGCGACCAGACGCTGGGAAACACCAGCTTGCCGTGGCCGGTGATGTCGCGAAGCTGTGTCAGAATGGCAATGGCCTGCGACGGCAACGGCACCTTGTGCGGACGGCGCATTTTCATGCGTTGCGCCGGGATCGACCATACGGCGGCTTCGAGATCAAACTCAGGCCACTCCGCGAGCCGCAACTCGCCGGGGCGCGGGAAAAGATAGGCCATGAGCTGCAGCGCAGCCTTGGTCACCGGCTGGCCCTCATAGCCCCACACCGAGCGAAGCAGCGCGCCGACTGCCTTCGGCTCGGTCACGGCCGCACGCGGCTTGACCTTCGGCGCGGTCAGTGCCCCGCGCAGTGCGAAGGTTGGATCGTTGTCGGCGCGCGCGGTGGCGATAGCATAGCGGAAGACTGTCCCGATTGTGCTGCGAAGGCGGCGTGCGGTCTCAAGCCGGCCGCGCACTTCGACCTTGCGCAGCACGGCGAGCACTTCGGCGGCGCTGATCTCGGCGATGGGCCGATTGCCGATGAGCGGGCGGGCGAAGTCGAAAAGCCATTTCGTCTTCTTGAGAGTCGTTTCAGCGCGGCCTTCCCTTGCCATCTTCGCAAGCAACTCGTCGGCGACCGCGGCGAAGGTGTTGCCGGCGGCGATTGCGCGGGCGAGCTTCTCCACGCGCTTTTCCACCATCGGGTCCTTGCCGTCGCGCAGCAGCGTCCTCGCCGCTTCGCGGCGCCTGCGCGCTTCCGCAAGAGAGACTTCGGGATAAACGCCGAAGGAAAGACTCTTCTGCTTGCCGTCGTAACGATAGGCGAGGCGCCAATATTTCGAGCCCTTGGGATGAATGTGCAATTGCAGCCCGCCCCCGTCCGACAGCTTGATCGTGCGGGCGCCGGCTTTGCTTTACGGATCGCGGTATCGGTCAGCGGCATGGCGCGTGTTGGTACATTCCCGTCGGCGTCTTTTTGGCCAACAAATGTACCAACAAATTCGCCGGCTTGGGGCGATTGGCCGCGGACGCTCGTAACCGAAAGTATCCGATAAAATCAACGCGTTTCCGGACGCCTGCGAACATCTGCGAACGGGCCAATGGTGCCCAGGGGCGGAATCGAACCACCGACACCGTGATTTTCAGTCACGTGCTCTACCAACTGAGCTACCTGGGCGCCGGGCCCCGCAAGCGGGGCGTGCAGAAGAGCGCGGGGCGTTATAGAGGCCACCCGTCTGCCTGTCCAGAAAGAATAAGTGCCTGAAATCGATAGCGTAAAAAGCTGTCTCCGCGTCATGCCCGCGCGTGTCGCGGGCATCCACGTCCTGGGGAAGACACCGTCGTGGATGGCCGGGACAGGCCCGGCCATGACGGCCTGGTCGGTTGACCCGCGCTACCCCGCCCCGATCGCCCGGCGGAAGCGCTTCTTCAGTTCCACCCCGTCGCGCAGCGGCAGGACGCGCGGCGGCTCGTTCGCCGCGATGCGCACGCGCGCAAAGAACAGTTCCGAAAAGCCCGTCAGCTGCGCGGCAAGGTCCGAAAGCCCGCGCGCATCGGCCACATCGAACGCGCAGGAAAATCCGCAGCCGCGCGCCACGGCGGGGAGATCGACCGCACGCGCCGTGTGGCTCTCCTGCATGCCGGTCTCGCCGTAATGGCGGTTGTCGAACACGATCACCGCGAGGTTCTTCGGCGCCTGCAGCGCGATGGTCGCGAGGCTCCCGATCCCCATCAGCATTTCGCCGTCGCCGGTGATCACCGCCACCCTTCTGTCGGGCCGCGCCAGCGCGAGCCCGAGCCCGATCATGGCCGCGCCGCCCATCGCGCCCCAGAGATAGAAATTGCGCTCGTCGTCGCCGAGCGAGGCGAGATCGTAGGTGGTCGAGCCGAGGCCGGGCACGACGAGCAGGTCGTCCGGCCGCCGCGCCAGCAAGGCGGCGATGGCGGCGCGGCGCTCGAGCATCGCCTCGTCCGTCGCGTGGTCCTTCACTTGGTCCATTGCTTGCGCCCGATCAGTTCCTGCGCGAGCAGCACGGCGACGATGGAATCGCTGCCATAGGCTTTCTGGAACGCCGCCTGCGCCGTCGGCACGACGTCGTCCGCCCTGGTCACGCGCTTCACGTCGGCCTCGCACAATTCCAGCGAGGGCCGGACGATCGAACCCATCGGCACCTGCCACGGATTGAACTCCTCCCACTCGCCGCGCATGGTGACGAACATCACCAGCGGAAAGCGGCAGATGCGGGTGAGGGAGAGCATGTTGATGCAATTGCCGACGCCGCTCGACTGCATCAAGAGGATCGCGCGCTGCCCGCCGAGCCAGGCGCCGGCGGAGAGCGCAATGCCCTCCTCCTCCGTCGTCAGAACCACGTCGCGGATCGCGGGATCGGCCTTGCAGCGCTCGATCAGCCGCGCGTGGCCGGCGTCGGGCACATAGCCGACCTGCCGGATGTCGGCGCGCTTGATGGTTTCAAACAATCGGTCGGGCCAGGCCGATTCGGTCACGAGCGCTCCTCGCCCCCGCCGGCGGGCCGCACCTGGTCGGCTTCGTCCTCGCTGTCCTCCACCGGCACGGCATAGACGCCGGACAGCCAGCGATTCAGGTCCACGTCCGCGCAGCGCCTGCCGCAGAACGGGCGATATTGTTCCACCGACGGCTTGGCGCAGATCGGACAGGGCTTTCCGGGCGCGAGGGAGGGGCTGGTCATGGGCGCTATTTATGGCAAGCGGCGCAATTGCGCGAGAGGATAACGAGCGCAGCCCGGCGTTTTTGCTGTCGTCATGCCCGGCCTGGGCCCGGGCATCCGCGTCCCGACTGAAGGAGCGCGGGAAGGAACCTGGATGGCCGGGACCGAAAGAGCGCTCGCGCCCGACTTCGACTGACCAGGCCCGGCCACGACGGTCCCGCAGTTGCGAAGACGCGGAATCGCATCACGAATATTTCAGCGTGATGCCTCCATCCACCACGAGCTCGATCCCCGTCACATAGCGGCTCTCGTCGCTCGCGAGATAGACTGCGGCATGCGCCACGTCCCAGGCATTGCCGCCGAATCCCATCGGAACCTGCTTCGCGCGCACGCGCCACATCTCCTCGACGTCCCCGCCGGCATAGGATTGCGCGAGCCCCGCCGCCTTCTCCACCATCGGCGTTTCCATCAGGCCGGGCAGGATCGCGTTCACGCGGATCTTCTTCGGCGCATACTGCACGGCGGTGGTGCGCGTCAGGTGCGAGAGCGCGGCCTTGCTGGCGTAATAGGTCGCGTAGGGCACGCCGGTATAGCGGATCGCCGCGATCGATGAGATGTTGATGATCGAGCCGCCGCCCTGCTCCTCCATCACCGGGATGACGTGCTTCATGGTCAGGAACGCGCTCTTGAGGTTGACCGCCATCACGCGATCCCACTCGGCTTCCGGCAATTCCACCACGCCGCCGACCTCGGCGATGCCCACATTGTTGTCGAGGATGTCGATGCGCCCGTAGGTCCGGCGGCAGGCGTTCACCATCGCGCGCACGTCGGCGTCGCGCGTCACGTCAGCCTTGATCGCGAAAGCCTCGCCGCCCCCGCCCATGATGATGGTCGCAGTCTCCTCGGCGGCAGCCGGATTGATGTCGGCACACAGCACCTTGGCGCCCTCGCGCGCAAAGGCCACCGCCGCCGCCTTGCCGTTCCCCCAGCCCGGCCCGATCGAGCCCGCGCCGACGACGATCGCGACCTTGTCCTTCAGGCGGTTTGACATTGCTTCTTCACCCCCCTCCGTGGCCTCATCCTTCGAGACGGCCGCTTCACCGCCTCCTCAGGATTAGGTGCGAGACCGGTTGCGCCTCATGGTGAGGAGGCGGGCGAAGCCCGCCGATGATTCGCCATCATATCGATGATCAGCCCGGCTGATGAGGGGCGGGCGGGTAGGTTTCTCGCATTAGCAATGCGGGTCTCACGCGAACGACTGAATACCTGATTCAGCAGCTTCTCGTTTTCGACGTGGGCCAGGCATTCTGGAACAATCCGCAGCGTGTTGCGGTCTTCGGCGGCTTCCGCTGGTGGAAAACAAATTCGGTATCGATCCCAATCAGCCGACCGGACCTTTCAGCTTCACCAACGAGAGTACGTGGCTGATGGGAGCAGCAGTGAAATTCTGAGAACCATACGACACAGTCATTGTCGTTTTGCGAACTCGCGCGCAGTCTGTTAAGTGTTCTTCCCATCCATCGCGCGCAGCTCGGTTTTCAGAATTTTCCCGTAATTGTTCTTCGGCAGCGCATCGACGAAGACGTAATGCTTCGGCCGCTTGAAGCGCGCAATGGCATCGAGAAAGAGCTTGTCGAGCTCGTCGGATTTCGCGTCTCCCACCACATACGCGACGACCACCTCGCCCCATTCGCGGTCCGGCCGGCCGATCACCGACACCTCGCGCACCGCCGGATGCTTGAGCAGCACCTCCTCCACCTCGCGCGGATAGATGTTCGAGCCGCCGGAGATGATCATGTCCTTGGAGCGGTCCTTCAGCGTGAGATAGCCGTCCTCGTCGAAGCTGCCGACATCGCCGGTGTGCAGCCAGCCGTCGCGGATCGCAGAGGCCGTCGCCTCCGGGCTGTTCCAGTAGCCCGGCATCACCACGTCGCCGCGGCAGGCGATCTCGCCGGTCTCGCCGGCAGCCAGCGGCGCGCCGTCTGCGCCCGCGATCTTCACCTCGACGCAGGCATAGGGCCGGCCCGCCGAGGCGAGGCGCTCCCGCCAGCGCGGGTGCTCGCGCGCGGCGATGTCCTCCTTGCTGAGCGTCGTGATCGTCATCGGGCTTTCGCCCTGCCCGTAGATCTGCGCGAGGCACGGCCCGAAGCGGTCGAGCGCGCGCAGCGCGTCCTCCACATACATCGGCGCGCCGCCCCAGACGATGGTGCGGAAATTCTCCACCGGTCCCTCGGCGCGCGACTCGACGAGACGCTTCACCATCGTCGGCGCAGCGAACATCGACAGGCGTGGCCATGACCCGAGCAGCGCATAGATTTCCTCCGGATCGAAGCCGCCGGATTCCGGTATGACGTTGACGCCGAGCCGCATCACATGCGGCATGATGTAGAGGCCGGAGCCGTGGCTCATCGGCGCGGCATGCAGGATCGGTTCGCCGGGAGAGATCGGATCGACTTCGGCGGCATAGGCATGCGCGGCGACCGACAGCACGCGGTGGGTCAGCATCGCGCCCTTGGGGCGGCCGGTTGTCCCCGAGGTATAGAATAGCCAGGCGAGATCGGAGCCCTCCCGCGGCGCGACCGGGATGGCATCATGCGCGAGCAAAGCCTCGTATTCGGGTCCGCCGATCGCGACGAGATGCTTCAGACCGGACCAGGCGTGCGGAGCGATGTCCGCACCGAGCGGCTCCGAGCAGAAGCAGACGGTCGCACCCGAATGCTCCAGAATATATCCGAGTTCTGCGCCGTGCAGCTTGGCGTTTGCCGGCACCGCGGCGAGCCCCGCATGCCAGATCGCGTAGAGGACCTCGAAATAGTCCGGGCTGTTTTTCGCAGCGATCGCAACGCGATCGCCCGGCTTCAGCCGATATCTGTCGCGCAGCGCGCCGGCCAGCCGCGCGACGCGGGCGGCGGAGGTGCCGAAATCGCGAAGGATGTCAGGACCATAGCCCAGGGCGGGCAGGCGCGGATGGCTTTTCCCTGCGCGTTCGAGCCAAAGGGCGAGATTCAACGGCGTGTCCCCGGCGGGCTATCGGTTGTTTCGGCGATTTGAAGCGCGCCGCGGCGGGGCCGGTCAAGCCCCTGACCAAAATCAGGTATTCAGCCAGCCGAAATGCACGGGGAAGCCCTCGCCGGAGAGCATCGAGATCGTTTCGTATAGCGGAAGGCCGACGACATTCGTGTAGGACCCCACGAGCTTCACGACGAAAGTCCCCGCCAGACCCTGCACGGCGTAGCCGCCGGCCTTGCCGCGCCACTCGCCGGAGGCGAGATAGGCCTCGATATCCTGCTCCGACAGCCGCTTGAAGCGCACGCGAGTCTCCACCAGCCGCTGGCGGAAGGCTTCCTTCGGCGTCACGAGACAAATCCCGGTATGCACGCGATGGCTGCGGCCGGACAGCAGGCGCAAGCATTGCGCGGCTTCGTCGAGCAATTCGGTCTTGGGCAGAATGCGCCGCCCCACGGCCACCACCGTATCGGCAGCAAGAATGTAGGAGCCGCGCAATTCCTCGTCGAGCCGCACGCTCGCCAGCGCAGCTTCTGCCTTCGAGCGGGCCAGACGATTGGCGCAGGCGCGCGGCAATTCGCCCTTGAGCGGCATCTCGTCGATGTCGGCCGGCTGCAAGGCATCCGGCTCAATGCCGGCCTGGTTGATCAAGGCGAGCCTGCGCGGCGAACCGGAGGCAAGAACGAGTTTTGGCCGGCCGATCATCGTTGCCTGTCATCGCCGGAATCGTTCCGGCATCCTTTCGGAAGCTGCATGCTCATGGGCCGGACGATTGCAGATCCAGGCCGCCGGGCGATTGAGGGCATGTGAGAGAAGGACGTCCGTTCGGGCGCGGCCGCAAGGCCGCGAATGGGCGCGGAAATTATCGGAATCGCTTTCAGTTCACAACTCCGGGCCATCATTTTTCCGGAGCACGAGGCGATGCCGGTTCGGCTCGCCCGGACGCTATTCGTTGCCGCGAGACTGTCCGCCAAACCGCTCGCGGATGCGCTGCATGAGCTGGTCGCGCACCTCGCGATAGGCATCCAGTACCTGCTCGCGGTTTCCGCCGGCGCCGCTCGGATCGGGCGTCGGCCAATATTCGACATCGGCGGCGATGGTGCGGGTGAGGTCGAGCGCCTTGTGATGGGCTTCCGGCGATAGCGTGATGATCAGGTCGAAGTTGAGCCCCTCCCACTCGTCGAGTTCCTCGAACGTCTGAGGCTTGTGCTTTTCGAGGTCGATGCCGACCTCCTCCATGACGGCAACCGCAAAGGGATCGACCTCACCCTTGCGCACGCCGGCGGATCCGACATAGGCGGTCCTTCCGAACATCTGGCGGAACAGGCCCATGGCCATTGGCGAGCGAATGGCGTTGAGCCCGCAGGCGAACAAGACGGCCTGCGGCTTCGCCCTGCGCGGCCCTTCGTTCATCGCCGCGCCTCATCCCTTCCAGTGCAGGACGCAGATCAGGGTAAAGAGACGGCGGGCGGTATCGAAATCGAGCGCGACCTTGTCCTTGAGCCGCTCGATCAGGACGCGCGATCCTTCGTCGTGGAGCCCGCGCCGACCCATGTCGATGGCCTCGATGCGGTCCGGCGTCGCCGTGCGGATCGCCGCATAGTAGCTGTCGCAGATCAGGAAATAGTCTTTGACGATCTTGCGAAACGGCGTCAGGGACAGGAAATGCGCTGTGATCGGCTCGCCATCCGCAAGCCTGATCTCGAATACCAGCCGGTTCTCCGACATGCTCAGATGCAGTGCATAGGGCCCGCCTTCGTGGCCGACAGGCGCAAAGACGTTTTGCTCGATGAGATCGTAGATCGCGACGGCACGCTCATGTTCGATATCGGGGCCCGATCGTCCGATCGAGCTCTCGTCGAGCGTAACGGCGACGAGCGAGTTCTTCTTTGGCGTCGCTGCGCTCATCGTCGATTGAGCCGGATCGCGACCGAGCGGGCATGCGCGTCGAGCCCCTCGGCCTCGCCGAGAGCGATTGCCGCGGGCCCGAGCGCGGCCAGCTGGTCGGGACCGCATTTGAGGATGGAGGTGCGCTTCATGAAGTCCAGGACGCCAAGACCGGACGAGAACCGCGCCGAACGCGCCGTGGGAAGGACATGGTTGGAGCCGCCGACATAGTCTCCAATGGCCTCCGGCGTGTGCCCGCCAATGAAGATCGCGCCGGCGTTGCGTATCCTGCCGGCAAGCTGCTCTGGGTCTTCTGTCATCAGTTCCAGATGTTCGGCCGCAATGGCATCTGCAAGCGGTATCGCGTCGCCGAGCGACCGGACGACGACAATGGCGCCATATTCGCGCCAGGACGCACCGGCGATGCCGGCGCGGGGCAGCGTCCTGAGCTGACCCTCCACGGCCTGCTGCACGGCCTTGGCAAGATTCGCATCATCCGTAATCAGGATCGACTGCGCCGCCTCGTCATGCTCCGCCTGGGCAAGCAGGTCGGCGGCAATCCATTCGGGATTGGCCGACCTGTCGGCGATGATCAGAACCTCCGACGGCCCCGCAATCATGTCGATGCCGACCTTTCCGAAGACAAGCCGTTTCGCTGCCGCGACATAGGCGTTGCCGGGGCCGACAATCTTGGCGACGGGCTTCACGGTCCTCGTGCCATAGGCGAGCGCCGCCACCGCCTGCGCGCCGCCGATGCGGTAGATTTCATGGACGCCGCCGAGCTTTGCCGCCGCCAGCACCAGCGGGTTGAGCTGGCCGTCCGGCGACGGCACGACCATCACGATGCGTGGCACGCCGGCGACCTTGGACGGCACGGCATTCATGAGCACCGACGACGGATAGGCTGCCGTCCCGCCGGGCACATAGAGGCCCACGGCCTCGATTGCGGTCCAGCGCGCGCCCAGCTCGACCCCGAGCGGGTCGGTAAAGCGGTCGTCCTTCGGTTTCTGGCGAATGTGAAAGGCTTCGATCCGGTTGCGCGCCAGCTTGAGCGCGTCAAGCGTGCCCGGGTCGCAGGACCTTTCGGCGGCGGCGATCTCGCTTTCGGAAACCCTCAGGCTGGCTGCCGTCAGATCGACCCGGTCGAAGCGGCGGCTGAGTTCGATCAGCGCCTCATCCCCGCGCGCCACGACATCGGCGACGATGCTCCGCACGGCCGCTTCGACGTCGGCCGTCGTTTCACGCTTGCCGGCAAGAAAGGCGGCAAACCTTTCCGGAAAATCGCTGGCTGCGGCGTCCAGGAAGATCGGCATAAGCGCATCCCAGGGAGCGGAAACGCCCCCGCATCCGCTCAATGGCGCGCGTCCCGCCAAGCGTCAACCCTGCCCGATGTCTGGGCAAATCGTCAGGATTTTGTAGGCGCGGGGGTGCCCCGTTGCGCCGCTGTGACGAACTGAACGCCCATCATGCTCCCGGACCGCCAGACCACACGGCAAGGCCGCGTCCCGTTCGGCGCCGGCGACAGGCGAAGGGTGAATTCCTCGTCGGCCGAATCGGGCGCACTGATTCGGAGTCGGGCGCCCGTCTCGGAGACATCGGCGACCAGGCACCGCAGCCTCTTCCCGCCGCGCTGCTGGATCCAGGCCGGATAATTCAGGGATCGTCGCCGGTGTCGCCGCTGATCCTTACGCATCGCGCCTCACCGTGGAGTTACCCCTCTTGGAGACCGGATCAGGCGGCGGGGGCCTGATCCCTGATCTTCACCGCGGCCTCGAGATCGACCGATACAAGCTGCGAGATGCCGCGTTCGGCCATCGTGACGCCGAACAGCCGGTTCATCCGCGCCATCGTGATCGGATTGTGTGTGATGATAATGAAGCGCGTGTCGGTCGAGCGCGTCATTTCGTCGAGCAGGTCGCAGAAGCGCTCGACATTATGGTCGTCCAGCGGCGCGTCCACCTCGTCCAGCACGCAGATCGGTGCCGGATTCGTGAGAAACACCGCAAAGATCAGCGCCATCGCCGTGAGTGCCTGCTCGCCGCCGGAGAGCAGCGACAGCGTTTGCGGCTTCTTGCCGGGCGGCTTCGCCAGGATTTCCAGCCCGGCATCGAGCGGGTCTTCGCTTTCGATCAGCTGCAATTCGGCTTCGCCCCCTCCGAAGAGCTGGGTGAACAGCCGCTTGAAATGCCCGTTGACCACTTCGAAGGAAGCCAGCAGGCGCTCGCGCGCCTCGCGATTGAGATTCTGGATGCCAAGCCGCAGGCGGCGGATGGCCTCTACGAGATCGTCGCGCTCCGTGGTCAGTGCGGTGTGCTGCGTTTCGACCTCGCGCAATTCCTCTTCCGCGCGCAGATTCACGGCTCCCAGACGCTCGCGATCGCGGCGCAGCTTTTCCAGATCCGCCTCGATTGCCGCAACTTCCGGCAAGTCCGCGCCCTCGATCAGTTCGGCCAGCGCGGCAACGCCCTGCGGTTCCACCTCCAGCATATCGCGGATTTCGCGCTCGATGTCGGCGACGCGCCGGCTCGCACCCTGACAGCGCTCCTCGGCCCGCGCCGATTGCTCCCGCGCGGCACTGAGCGCTTCATGAGCGGCTCGCACCACCCGGTCCATCTCCGCCAGCGTACGCTCGGCGGTGATGAGCCGATCGCCCGCTTCGCGTCGGGCTTCCTCCGCGGACTGAATTTCCGTCATCAGCGCAGCGCGCTTGTCGGCAAAGGCCTGCGGCGCATCGGCGAGCTGGTCGCGCTCCGTCAGGGCTTCCGAGGCGCGCGCGGCAAGCGTCGAGATTTGCGATGTCGCGCGTCCGCGCGTCTCGCTCCAGGATTGCTCCTCGCCGGCAATCGCCTCAACCCGTTTCGCTGCAATTTCTGCTTCGCGCGCCAGCGTCTGAGCCTGGCCGCGCATCTCGGCGAGATGAGAGCGCTGCGCCGTCACCTCCGCCCGCACCGAGGCCAGCCGGCTTTCGCTTTCCGCAGCGGAGGGAAGCGCCTCGAAGGCGCGCACGGCTTCCTCTTTTGCCGCCTGCGCTTCCTGCCGGCTGACATTCAGCCGCGCGCTGGCCTCGGTCAAGGCAGAACGGCGAGCCGCGTTCTGGTTGGCTTCCCGTTCGGCGGCGGCGAATCGCTCGCGCGCGATATCGCTGTCATGCTGCAATTGCCGCCAGCGCGCACGGGCCGCGCTTTCCGCTTCGGCAGCCGCCTCCACTTCCGCCTGCGCGGCGGTGACGATGGCGCGCCTGGCTTCGACATCCGCGCGTGCGGCCACGAGTTCGGCCTCGATCTCGGCCAGACGGTTGCGTTCGGCCAGGCGGCGCGCGGCGCCCGTCGGCGCATGCGCCGCGCCCGCAAAGCCGTCCCAGCGCCAGAGGTCGCCGTCGCGCGAAACCAGCCGCTGCCCGGCCTTCAGCTTCGGCGCGAGACTCGGCGCAGCCTCGCGATCGACGACGCCGATTTGCGCGAGGCGCCGCGCCAGCGCAGCCGGCGCATTCACGAATTTCGCCAGGGGTTCGGCGTCTTGCGGCAGAACCGGATCGGAGGGGTCGATGTCCGCGCCGCTCCAGCGCATCGGCGCCTGGGAATCGACCGGCGCCTCGAGGTCGTCGCCGAGCGCAGCGCCCAGCGCGGTTTCGTAACCCTTCTCGACCGTAAGGTCGTCGATCA
>JACAEG010000315.1 GCA_013388965.1 Pseudorhodoplanes sp.
CGACGAATGTCTGGATCGCGTGGCCGATATCGCCGGTCGTCGCCGTCGGCCGGATAACGGCGATGCCGCGCCTCATGGCGTCATAGGTCACTTCGATGAGCCGTTCCGCACGCCGAGGAATCTCGCCGACCGGATACATGCGGCTGGAATCCCCGTGCCAGCCGTTCAGGATCAGCGTGACGTCGATATTGACGATGTCGCCCTCGCGCAGCGGCTTGTCGTTCGGGATGCCGTGACAGACGACGTGATTGATCGAGGTGCAGGTCGATTTCCTGTAGCCGCGATACATCAGCGTCGCAGGCAGCGCGCCATGGTCCATCGCGAACTCGAAGACCAGCCGGTCGATCCGGTCGGTCGGAACCCCGGGCTTCACCTCGTCGGTCAGCATGTCGAGACATTCCGCCACCAGCCGGCCGGCCTTGCGCATGCCGGCAAAGGCCTCCGCGTTGTGCAGCTTGATCTGACCGGTCTTGCGGAGCGGCGCCAGAGCGGCGTCGACGTAGTTCATGCAGGGAGCCTCGCGGAAACCTTAATGTAGGAAATGCCCGGTCCGGCGCAAGCGTGTCAACCGGGCCGTCCTTGCGGCGCAGCCGCCGCACGGCCCTGACCCCGCCCAAGCGGCGAGAGGGAAGGTCACGCTGCGATCTTGCCCCCCAGCTCGTCCTCGATATGGGTGCGGATGATCTCGTCGAAGGTCTCTTCGGCCTTGAAGCCGAGCGCTTTGGCGCGGGCGGCGTCGATCCGCTCCGACCAGCCCGCGACGATGCGGATCACCAGTTCGTCCGGCTCGCGGCGGATGCGCGCGACCACCTTGTCGCCGGCGACGCGGCGCAGCGCCTCGATCTGCTCGCCCACCGTGCAGCAGACGCCGGGCATCGCAAGATTGATGCGCGGGCCGAGCTGTTCGCGCGTGAGCCCCGCGGCATGGACGAGAAAGCCCACGGCCGCGCGCGGCGTCGCATGCGTGTGAACCACGGTCTCCTTCACCGGCAGCACCGCCTCGTGGCCCGCCAGCGGCTCGCGGATGATGTTGGAGAAGAAGCCGGACGCGGCCTTGTTCGGCTTGCCCGGCCGCACGCAGATCGTGGGCAGGCGGATGCCGACGCCGTCGAGAAAGCCGCGGCGGTTGTAGTCGGCGAGCAGGAGTTCGCACATCGCCTTCTGCGTGCCGTAGGAGGTGAGCGGCGTGAGATGGAACTCGTCGTGGATCGCGGGCGGGAAGGGCGCTCCATAGACCGCGATCGAGGAGGTGAAGACGAATTTCGGATGGTAGTCCTTGCCCTGCGCGCGGATCGCGGCCAGCAGATGCTGCATGCCTTCGAGATTGACGCGGTAGCCCTTGTCGAAATCGAGCTCCGCCTCGCCCGAGACGACGCTGGCGAGATGGAAAATCACGTCGGGACGCTCGGCGATCAGCGTCTCCGCGACCCCCGGCGCCGGCAGGTCGTCGGTGCGCAACGCGATCTTGCCGGAAAAGCCCGCCGGTTTCTCCGGCGGCACCACGTCGGTCAGGATCATGGCGTCGATCGGCCGACCGTTGAGCGCGCCGTCCTTCGCCAGCCGCTCGGCGAGCTTCCTGCCGATCATGCCGGCGGCGCCGGTGATGAGGATTTTCATTCCGCTTCTCTCCCTTTCCACCTCTCCCCGCTTCGCGGGCCGAGGGAGGCTACAACGCAAATCCGCCGTCGACGAGATGGGACTGCCCGGTGACATAGCTTGCCTCGTCCGACGCGAGGAACAGCGCGAGATTGGCGACTTCCTGCGCGGTGCCGAGCCGGCCCATCGGCTGGCGGTCGATGAAATCCTGACGCACGGCGTCCCTGGGCTTCCCGGCGCGCCGGCTCTGCTCCTCGATGCGCTCGCCGAGCGAGGGCGATTCGATCGTGCCCGGGCAGATGGCGTTGCAGCGCACGCCGCGCCTGATGAAGTCCGCGGCGACCGCCTTGGTCAGTCCGATCACGGCGGCCTTGGTCGCGCCGTAGACGTAACGGTTCGGAATGCCGCGCACCGAGGACGCGCCCGACGCCATGTTGACGATCGATCCCCTGCCCTTTTCCAGCATGCCGGGAAGAAACGCCTTGATCGTGCGGTGCATCGACTTGACGTTGAGGTCGAAGGAAAAATCCCAGTCCTTGTCCGAACATTCCAGCACGGTACCATGATGCACGAAGCCGGCATTGTTGGAGAGGATGTCGACCGCCCCGAACTCCCTCGCGATCTCGCTCGCGAGCGCATTCACCGCGTCGGTCGAGAGCACGTCGAGCTTGACGAGCTTCGCCGCCTGGATGCCTGAAAGCTTGGCCGGATCGAGATCGGTCGCGATCACGGTTGCGCCCTCCCGCGCGAATGTCTCGGCGATGGCTCGCCCGATGCCCTGTCCCGCGGCGGTCACCAGCGCCACCTTGCCGTGCAAGCGTCCGACCATTCAGTCCTCCCTCAAAGGCTTTCGTTCAGGCGCGACTTCTGTCGCCCCTCCGTGTCGAAATTGTCGGGGCTCAGCCAGCGCTCCCAGGCGGCCTTGCGGGCCGGCCATTCGCTGTCGAGCATCGAATAATAGGCGGTGTCGCGGTTGCGCCCCTTGGCGATCATGTGCTGGCGCAGGATGCCCTCGAAGGTGAAGCCGTAGCGGAGGGCGGCGCGGCGCGAGGGCGCGTTGAGCGCATTGCATTTCCATTCGTAGCGCCGGTAGCCGAGCGTCTCGAAGGCGTGCTTCGCCATCAGATATTGCGCCTCGGTCGCAAGGGGCGTGCGCTGCAGTTGTGGCGAATAGACGATATGCCCGACCTCGATGCAGCGGTGCGCCGGCTTGATTTCCATGTAGGTTACGATCCCGACCGCGCGACCCGAAGGCTCTACCACCGCATAGGAATAGGGGTCGTCGAGCGGCACGCGGCTGGCGACCCAGGCAAGAAACTCGTGCTCGCTCACGAACGGGCCGTAGGTCGACATGTAGGTCCAGATGGTGTCGTCCTCGCGCACGGCCTCCCACAAGGCGAGGCCGTGCCGCTGCGGATCGAGCCGCTCGACCCGCCCGTAGCGGCCTTCCAGCGTGACCGGGCCCGGCCGCTGCGCAGGCGTGGCATCCACCCTGACGCCGACAGGCAGTCCGGAA
The DNA here is from genome assembly GCA_013388965.1 of Pseudorhodoplanes sp. Taxonomy (GTDB): domain Bacteria; phylum Pseudomonadota; class Alphaproteobacteria; order Rhizobiales; family Xanthobacteraceae; genus Pseudorhodoplanes. Next base: position 3,113 of record JACAEG010000315.1, read on the forward strand.
TCGGGATGAGGTTCGGAAACGAGTTCGGTCATGAATGCGTTCGCTTCGCCATGTCGTCGCCGAACAAGGCATTCAGCTCGGCGCCGGGTGCCGCGCCCGCGAAGCCGTTGAATGTCCCGGCCGTGGCGAGTTCCTTCGCCGCCTTCATGAACCCGCCCCAGGCGGAGCGTGCCATTGCGCCGCCGACGCTGATGCGGCGCGCGCCGAGCGCTGCGATGTCGGCGACGGACAGATCGCTCGCCCAGCCGATCAGCACATTGACCGGCTTCGGCGCGACCGCTTTCACGATTTCCGCAATCTGCTCGCGCGTCTTGATCGCCGGCGCATAAAGGCAGTCCGCGCCGGCATCGGAATAGGCCTTCAGGCGCCGCGTCACCTCCGCCATGTCGGCGACGCCGACCAGGAAACCCTCGCAGCGCGCGGTGAAAAGGACGTCGCCGCCCGCCTTGTCGATGGCCGCGCGGGCGGCGCGCACGCGCGCGACCGCAGTGTCGAAATCGAACAGCGGTCTCGCCTTGTCGCCGGTCGAGTCCTCGATCGACAGCCCGGCGACGCCGGTTTCGCAGCACAGCCGGACGCTCTCCCCGACGCCCGCCGCATCCTGCGCGAAACCGCTCTCGAAATCGGCGTTGAGCGGCACGTCCGTCGCGGCTGCCATCTCCGCAAGATGCGCCAGGACCGTCTCGCGCGGGACGCCGTTGTCGGGCATGGCCCTCGACCAGGCGAAGCCGGAACTGGTGGAGGCGAGCGCCTTGAAGCCGAGCGTCTGCAGATAGCGGGCGCTGCCGACATCCCACGGGTTCGGGATCACGAAGCAGCCGCTCGCATGCAGCCGGCGGAAGGTGGCGCGCTTTTCGGAGGGAGAGGGCATTTGGTCTCTATCCGTCATCCTGAGGTGCGAGCGCAGCGAGCCTCGAAGGATGATCGGCCCGTATTGCCCCGCCATCCTTCGAGGCTGGCCCTCGGCCAGCATCTCGGGGTGACGGTGCGGGTTCAGTGGTTATCTCTCGGCACGCCGCGCGTCTGCGCGACGCGCTGATATTTCACCGCCGGCTTGAGCACCATGCCCTCGTCGAACTGCTCGACCATGCTGCGCTGGATCTCCTGCCACGGCGTCTGATTGTCGGGATAGTGATACGGATGCTTCTGCAGCGCGGCACGGCGCTTCGCGAGTTCCTCCTTCGAGATCAGGATATCGGCAGTGCCCTTGTTGAGGTCGATGCGCACGCGGTCGCCGGTCTTGAGCAGCGCAAGGCCGCCGCCCGCGGCGGCTTCCGGCGAGGCGTTCAGGATCGAGGGCGAGCCCGACGTGCCCGACTGCCGGCCGTCGCCGATGCAGGGCAGGGACGTGATGCCCTTCTTGATCAGCGCCGCCGGCGGCTGCATGTTCACGACCTCCGCGCCGCCCGGATAGCCGATGGGTCCGGTCCCGCGGATGAACAGCAGCGTGTATTCGTCGATCTTCAGCGACGGATCGTCGATGCGGTGGTGATAGTCCTCCGGTCCGTCGAACACGACCGCGCGGCCCTCGAAGGCGCCCGGATCTTTCGGGTCGGAGAGATAGCGCTTGCGGAACTCCTCGGAGATCACGCTGGTCTTCATGATCGCGGAATCGAACAGGTTGCCGCGCAGCACCTTGAAGCCGGCCTTCTCCCGCATCGGCTTCTTGTACGGCTTGATGACGTCGTAATCCTGAACCTTGGCGCGCTTGACGTTCTCGCCCATCGTCTTGCCGTTGATGGTAAGCGCATCCTCGTGGATGCGGCCGGCCTTCATCAGCTCGTTCATCACGGCCGGCAGGCCGCCGGCGCGGTAGTATTCCTCCCCGAGATAATAGCCGGCCGGCTGCATGTTCACGAGCAGCGGCACGTCGTAGCCGACCTTCTCCCAATCCTCGACCGAAAGCTTGACGCCGATATGCCGCGCGATCGCGTTGATGTGGATCGGCGCGTTGGTCGAGCCGCCGATCGCGGAATTCGCCACGATGGCGTTCTCGAACGCCTTGCGCGTCAGGATGTCGGAGGGTTTCAGATCCTCGTGCACGATCTCGACGGCGCGGATGCCGGTCTCGTAGGCGATCTGCCCGCGCTCCTTGTAGGGCGCGGGGATTGCGGCGCAGCCCGGCAGCGACATGCCGAGCGCTTCGGCGAGCGCATTCATGGTCGAGGCGGTGCCCATCGTGTTGCAATGGCCGACGGACGGCGCGCTTGAGGCGACGATCTCGATGAACTCGTTGTTGTCGATGCGGCCGGCGGCCAATTCCTGCCGCGCGTTCCACACCGCCATGCCCGAGCCCGAGCGCTCGCCCTTCCACCAGCCGTTCAGCATCGGGCCGCCGGAGAGCACGATTGCGGGGATGTTCACGGTCGCCGCCGCCATGATGCAGGCGGGCGTGGTCTTGTCGCAGCCGGTCGTCAGCACGACGCCGTCGAGCGGATAGCCGTAGAGGACCTCGACAAGGCCGAGATAGGCGAGATTGCGATCGAGCGCGGCGGTCGGCCGCTTGCCGGTTTCCTGGATCGGATGCACCGGAAATTCGAAGGCGATCCCGCCGGCCATGCGGATGCCTTCGCGCACGCGGGCGGCCAGCTCGAGATGGTGCCGGTTGCAGGGCGAAAGGTCGGAGCCGGTCTGCGCGATGCCGATGATCGGCTTGCCGGAGCGCAATTCCTTGCTGGTCAGGCCCCAGTTCAGGTAGCGCTCGAGATAGAGCGCGGTCATGCCGGGATTGTCCGGATTGTCGAACCACAGGGCCGACCGCAGCTTCTTGCCGCGCGGATGCGGAGTTTTCAACGATTTCGCCATGTCGTTTCCTCGAAGGCTCGCTTTTGTTTTGTCGCATTCGATGATGCCGCCAAGCCTGCGGAAAAATCAATCGTGTGCGGCTGCGGGGGAAGCGGCCCAGCTATTCCGCCACCGCCTCCAGGGGGGTGAACATCAGCTTGTCGATGCGCTTGCTGTCCATGTCGATGATCTCGACGCGCCAGCCATTGAGGTCGAAGGTGTCGCCCTCGCTCGGTATGCGGGCCAGCCGGTCGAGGGCGAGGCCCGCGACGGTGTTGAAATCGCCTTCAATGTCCTTCAGCCCGAGCTTGGCCGACAGTTCCTCGACCGCAACGCGGCCGTCCACGAGCCAGGAGCCGTCCGGCCGCCTGATGATGTCCTCGGTCGGCTCGTGCGCCTCGGGCAGCTCGCCGGCGATGCCTTCGAGCACGTCGTTCAGCGTGGCGAGGCCGAGAAAGTCGCCATACTCGTCGATGACGAAGGCCATGTGCATGCGGACCTTGCGGAACATTTCCAGCAGCCGCAGCACCGGCAGGGTTTCCGGCACGAAGAGCGGCTGGATGATGTGGTCCTCCACCCGCATCGGCCCGCCGCGGATCAGGTCGTCCACCAGGTCCTTCTTCTGCACCACGCCGAGCGGGCGGCCGATCTCGCCGTCGCGCACGACCACGATCCGCGAATACGGGCAGTCGGCGATCTCGCGGGCGATGGTCGCGGCGTCGTCGCTCAGATCGATCCAGTAGACATCGGGTCGCGGCGCCATCACCGACGTCACGTCGCGGTCGGCGAGCGCGAGCACGCCGTGGATCATCTCCTCCTCGACCTCGTCGATCACGCCGGCCTCGGTGCCTTCGGCGATCGCCAGCTTGACTTCCTCCTCGGTCACATTGTCGGATCGCTTCTCCGGGATGCCGAGCAGCTTCAGGAGCAGGGCCGTGGCGTTCTCGAGAACCCAGACCAGCGGACGCGCGGCGATGACGAGAATTTCGAGCGGCAGCGCCACCTTCGCGGCGATGCGCTCGGCGCTGAGCAGCGCGATGCGCTTCGGCACGAGTTCGCCCACGATCACCGAAAGGGCGGTGATCGCGATGACGACGATGACGAATGCGGTCTCGGTGCCGCGCGGCGCAATGAACGGGACGGTGTCCAGCACCTCGCCGAGCCGCGGACTGAAGGTCGATCCGCCATAGGCGCCCGACAGGATCCCGATCAGGGTGATGCCGACCTGCACGGCGGACAGGAAGCGGCTCGGATTCTCGGTGAGTTTCAGCGCCCGCGCGGCGCCCAGCGAGCCGTCATCGGCCATTTGCTGGAGCCGGATCCGGCGCGACGAGGCCACCGCCAGTTCCGCCATTGCGAAGAAGCCGTTGAGCAGGATCAGCCCAACGACGATGGCCACCTCAAACCAGACAGTCATGATATCGTTTGTTGCATTCGTCGGCCGCTATCGCAACGATGCCGCCCTCGAATTCCGCATAATTCATTCCAAGTTAATGATATTTAACTAGAATTACCTGCGTTATATGACAGCTGGGCTGCGGAGCATAACGCTCCGTCGCCGCGCTTTCGGCCGATCCGAGCACCGTTTCATGAACCAGTCCGCGCGGCAACACAGCGATGCGGAATCGGCGCTGCGCGCGTTGACGGACATCTACGACCGCAGCGTGGCACGCCTGCGGGAGGCGTTCGCCGCCTATGTTCGCGGGGACCGGTTCACCGAGCGCGTGCGCGCCTGTTATCCCGCGATCCGGCTCGTCGCGGCGCAGCCGCGCGACATCGACCCTCGCGCCGCCTACGGCTTCCCCGCCGAGCCCGGCGTCTATTCGACGACCGTGACGCGACCCGATCTGTTCGGCCCCTATCTGCGGGAGCAGATCGCGCTGCTGCTCGAGAATACGTCGGGCATTGTGGAGATCGGCGAAAGCGACGTGCCGATCCCGATCCAGTTCGCGCTGGGCGAGGATTTTCACGTCGAGCAGGGGCTGGAGCCGAAGGACGTCGCGCGCATCCCGCAGGTTTTCGACGTGCCGGACCTGTCGACGATCGACGATCGCATCGCCAACGGCGTCGACGTGGTCTATCCGGACGGCAGCAAGCCGTTGTCGCTGTTCTCCGGGCCGCGAATCGATTTTTCGCTGCTGCGGCTGCGGCACTATACCGGAACCTCGCCGCATCATTTTCAGAACTTCATCATCTTCACGAACTACCAGTTCTACATCGACGAGTTCGTCCGGCTCGCGCGCGACCTTCTCAACGGGCGGCCGATCGGCAATCTCGATCCGCACGAGCGCTACACGAGCCTCGTCGAGCCCGGCAACGTGATCGGCGTGCCCGACGGCGCCGCTCCGCAGTCCGGCTATCCGGGGGTGCCCCCGCCGCGCATGCCGCAGATGCCGGCCTATCATCTCAAGCGCGCGGACAATGACGGCATCACGATGATCAATATCGGCGTCGGGCCGTCCAATGCCAAGAACATCACCGATCATGTGGCGGTGCTGCGCCCGCATGTCTGGCTGATGCTCGGGCATTGCGCGGGCCTGCGCAACACGCAGGCGCTCGGCGACTACGTGCTGGCGCATGCCTATCTGCGGCAGGATCAGGTGCTCGATGCCGACCTGCCGCGCGATGTCCCGCTGCCGGCGCTCGCGGAAATCCAGATCGCGCTGGAGCGCGCGCTCGAGCGGGTGACGGGGCTGAGCGGCTACGATCTCAAGCGCATCATGCGCACCGGCACGGTCGCGACGGTCGACGACCGGAACTGGGAGTTGCGGCCCTCCGCCATCCGCAATCTGCCCTTCATCCAGAGCCGCGCGATCGCGCTCGACATGGAATCCGGCACCATCGCGGCCAACGGCTTCCGCTTCCGCGTGCCCTACGGCACCCTGCTCTGCGTCTCCGACAAGCCGCTGCACGGCCAGCTCAAGCTTCCGGGCATGGCCGATTCCTTCTACCGAAGGCGTGTGTCCCAGCATCTCCAGGTCGGCATCGAGGCAATGGCCCGCCTGCGCGAGTGGGACCGGCTGCAGCTGCATTCACGCAAGCTGCGCAGCTTCAACGAAGTCGCGTTCCAGTAAGCCCCCATGTTCACCCAGCTTGCGCTCGCCGGTCTTGTCAGCGTCCTGAATTTCGGCATCCACGCGCTGACGACCGGATTGATCGTGATTGCCACCCAGCGGGCGATCCGTCTGACCTACGCGATGGGCGTGTTCGGACGCGTGACCGTGCTGTTGCTGATTGCCGTGACCGTGCTGACCGCCGCGCATGTCCTGGAGGTCGGCGTGTGGGCAATCTTCTTCGGCGCTATGGGCGTCGCGCCGCAAGGCGACATCGCGGTTTACGACTTCGCCTTCGAGAACTACGTGGCGCTCGGCTATGGCGACGCGGTCCCGCCGTCGGACAGGCGGCTCTATGCGCCGCTCTGCTCGCTCAACGGCCTTCTGCTGATCGGCTGGTCGGTCGCGATCATCTTCGAGGTGCTGCGTCTGGCCGAGGTTCGGATCGGCCGCCGCCGCCACCGCCGCCGGCCGGGCGGTTGACGCGGCTCCTGCCGCTGTCTCAAATGGCCGCCGCCGGCCAGAACAAGACCCTGCGAGGAAACGCCATGCTGAAGACGATCGCGGCCTTCGACCGCATCGGTGAGGAAAACGCCTTCGCCGTGCTCGCGCGCGCCAATGCCTTGGCGGCGCAGGGCCGCGACATCATCAATCTCGGCATCGGCCAGCCGGATTTCCGCACGCCCGAGCATATCGTCGAGGCCGCGATCAAGGCGCTGCGCGACGGCCATCACGGCTACACGCCCGCCACCGGCATTCCCGCGCTGCGCGAGGCGGTCGCCGCCGATCTGCACAGGCGATACAAGGTCGAGGTCTCGCCCGATAGCGTGATGATCATGCCGGGCGGCAAGCCGACCATGTTCATGTCGATCATGATGTTCGGCGAGCCCGGCGCGGAGATCATGTATCCCGATCCCGGATTCCCGATCTACCGCTCGATGATCGAGTTCACAGGCGCGAAGCCCGTGCCGGTGCCGATCCGCGAGGAGAACGGCTTCGCCTTCTCGGCCGAGGAGACGCTGAAGCTGATCACGCCCAACACGCGGCTGCTCATCCTCAACTCGCCTGCCAACCCGACCGGCGGCGTCACGCCGAAATCGGAAGTCGACAGGCTCGTCGCGGGCCTCGAGCAATGGCCGGACGTCGCGATCATGTCGGACGAGATCTACGACCAGATGACCTATGACGGCGAGACGCATGTCTGCCTGCTCACCTATCCGTCGATCCGCGACCGGCTGATCCTGCTCAACGGCTGGTCGAAAACCTATGCCATGACCGGCTGGCGGCTCGGCTACGCGATCTTTCCGGGCCAGCTCTACGACTATGCGCGCAAGCTCGCGGTCAACCTGCATTCCTGCGTCAACGCATCGGCGCAATATGCCGGCATCGCCGCGCTCACCGGCCCGCAGGATGCGGTCGCCAGAATGGTCGCGGAGTTCGACAGCCGCAGGAAGGTGGTGGTGGCGGGACTGAACAAGCTGCCGGGCGTCTCCTGCGCGACGCCCAAGGGCGCGTTCTATGCCTTCCCCAACATCAAGAATACCGGCTGGAAGGCGAAGGCGCTGGCCTCGACGCTGCTCGAAGATGCCGGCGTCGCCATCATCGGCGGGCCGGATTTCGGCATTCTGGGCGAAGGCTATGTGCGGCTCTCCTACGCCAATTCGACGGAGAACATTCTGAAGGCGCTCGGCCGCATGGGCGAGTTTCTGGCTAGCCGCAAGGCGGCGTAGTTTACCCTCTCCCTTGCGGGGAGGGTCGGCGCGCTTTGGCACGCCGGGGTGGGCGTCACGTGGCAAACGCTCGTGCTCGCAACTTGAGAGCAAATCAGACCTATGCGGAGCGAAAGCTCTGGTATCGGTTACGAGAGCTGAAACCATATGGGTTTCATTTCCGGCGGCAGGTCCCGATCGACCATCTGATTGTCGATTTCGCGTGTCTTTCTGTGCGGGTGGTAATTGAGGTCGACGGTGGTCAACATAACACCGTGCGGGGCCAGCAGGACGACAAGAGTCGAGACGCATATTTGCAGCGTGAGGGTTTCAGAATTCTCCGTTTCTGGAACAACGATGTGCTTGCGAACCTGGAAGGCGTAATGCAATCAGTTTGCGAGGCTCTCGATTTTGACCACCCCCATCCCTCCCCGCGAAGGGGAGGGGCTTAACCCGCGGTTCGATCTTGCCCTTCATCGGATGTCGCCCGTGATGGTTCGTTTTCATCTTGCGATGCTGACAATGGTTCTGGTGACGGCATCGTTCATTCCCGCCTCCGCCCAGACCAACAAGACCTTCCTCTACGATTGCGACGGCGGCCTGCAGGTCGCGGTGTATTTCGATCGCGACGCGGCCTTCATCCAGCTCGACGGCAAGGCGCTCAAGCTGCCGCAGCGGCTCTCGGGTTCGGGCGCGCGCTATGCCAAGGGTGGCGTCAGCTTCTGGATCAAGGGCAATGACGCAATGCTGAAGCGCACGCGCACCGGCAAGACCATCAATTGCTCGACGCGATAACCCGTGCCGCGCCTCGTTACTGTCTGACGGCGAGGCGGAAGCCGATCAGCACGATCACAAGCCCGGCAATCTGCGGCCAGGTCGGAATTTCCCGGATCAGCAGCGCGCCGAGGATCACCGACGATACCGGGACAAGCGCCGTGAACAGCGAGGCGCGGCCGGCGCCCAGCAGCATGATCGCGCGCGTGAACAGATAGATCGGGATCACGCCGGCCAGTCCGCCCTGCACAAGCGCCTGCAGCACGTTCATGCCGAGACCGGCTTCGAGCAATTGCCGATAGCCGAAGACGATTCCGTGAAGCGGCACATAGAAAAGAAGCGCAAGCACCGCGACGATCATGGCCGCGCGCGTGCCCGGCACCGACCAATAGCGCAGCAGGATGCTGAACACGGCCCAGAAGAATCCGGCGCAGGCAAACATCAGATCGCCACCCACGCCATGCGTGCCGATGGTAAGCAGCGATTCGGCGCCCAGCGTGATGAGGCCGAGCACGATTCCGATTGCGCCGAGAATGCGGGCCGGCCGCAGCGATTCATGCAGGAACACCGCGGCGAGGATCAGGCCGGAGAGCGACGCCATGCCAGGCTGGATCACGGTTCCGTGGCCCAGCGGCACCAGCGTGAAGCCGGTATAGGCGAGCAGCGCCTGCGTCGGTCCGCCCAGGATCATCAGGACAATGCCGCGCCCCCAGCCGAGTCCGCCGAGATCGGACACGCCCTCCCGGGCCAGGAAAGGCAGAAGCAGCAGCCCGCTCCAGGCGAAGCGATGAAAGGCGAGATCGGCGGGAGTCATGCCGTTGGAAAGGCCGTATTTCGCGGTGACAAACCCGATCGCCCAGGACAGCGCCGCCCCGGCCCCGCAGAGCGAACCGATCAGCACCGCGCGCGGCATTTTCGGGCTGGGCGGGGAGGCGGCCAATCAGGGCTCCTGGAGCGCGGTCGATGCAGCGGGCATAGAGCCGCTTCGCGGCCTTGACCAGACCGCCATTAGCCGTGCTGCCATGCACAGGCCAACGGATCTGCACGATGGGTGCGATCGCTGGCGCAGATGTTTGACGGGACAAATCCCGCTCACTAACGTCCCGCCGACGGCGCAGGCTGCGATCCGGTGACTGCGCGAGGCTTATCCGAGAATGACCGTGGCTGTTGCGCGCCCGTCTCCGCAGGATCCGAATGCACGCCGCTCCGCCTATTTCGGCGAGGAGCACGACATGCTGCGGGCGCAGGTGCGCCGCTTCGTCGAGGAGGAGGTCAAGCCGAACGGCCTGAAATGGGAGAAGGAGGGCTTCGTCCCGCGCGACGTCCTGCAGCGCATGGGCGAGCTTGGCTTTCTCGGCATTCGCTATCCGGCGGAGTATGGCGGCTCGGAGATGGACACGCTCGCGAGCGTGGTGTTCGCAGAGGAGCTCGGCCGCTCGACCTTCTCGGGCTTCGCGATCACGGTGCTCGTGCATACCGACATGGCCTCGGTGCATATCGCGCATGCCGGATCGAAGGCGCAGCGCGACCGCTACATGCCGGACGTGATCACCGGCAGGAAGATCGTCGCCGTCGCCGTCACGGAGCCGGGCGCGGGCTCGGACGTGAAGGGCATCCGCACGACCGCGCGCCGCGAGGGCGACTCATACATCATCAACGGCGCCAAGACCTTCATCACCAACGGCGTCTATGGCGATCTCTATTGCGTGGCGGTGAAGACCGATCCCGGCAGCCGCTCGTCGCAAAGCGTATCGATGATCCTGGTCGAGAAGGGGACCCCGGGATTCTCCGTCTCGCGCGCGCTCGACAAGCACGGCTGGCGCTCGTCGGACACGGCCGAGCTTGCATTCGAGGATTGCCGCGTGCCGGCGGAGAATCTGCTCGGCGCGGAGGGCCGCGGCTTCTATGCCATCATGCGCAACTTCCAGAACGAGCGCACCATCATCGCCGCAATGGCGATGGGCGAAGCGCAGGCCGCGATCGATCTGACGCTCGACTGGGTCACCCAGCGCAAGACCTTCGGAACCACGCTGTTCGAGAAGCAGGCGGTGCGGCAGCGCCTCGCCATGCTGTCGGCCAAGGTCGAGGCCGGCCGCCAGCTCGTGCATCATGCGGCCTATCTCGACGCCCGTGGCTTCGATGCCACGCGCGAGGTCTCGATGGCGAAGGCGTATTGCGGTGAACTTGTGAATGAAGTGATGTATGACTGCGTGCAGTTCCACGGCGGGCTGGGCTTCATGCGGGAAAGCACGATCGAGCGCATGGCGCGCGATGCCCGGGTGCAGGCCATCGGGGGCGGCGCAACCGAGGTCATGCTCGAAGAGGTGGCAAAGCGGCTGCGTTGAACGGTAACCGGCTACGGGCGGATCGGGCCGGGTGACGCCTTGAGGAGGCACGAGGAGGCATGAAATCCATTGCTGCGTTTATCGTCCTGGCGCTGGCTGTGCTGGCGGCGGCGGCCGGCTCGGTCTCCGCGCTGGGCAATGCCTGCGCGGGCTTCGGCGTGGTCCCGCCTCCCAACCCGCTCCCGATCGAATTCCGCGTCGATGGCGGCAGCCTCGCGGCCGAGCCGGCCGTGCTGCGGGCCGAAGGATTCGCGCGGGATTTGATGCTTCCGGTCCAGGCCGCGCCGCAGACGCCGAGCTGGCAGCTGCGCTTCATCTGCAGCATCCGTCCGACCGACATCGCGATCGCGGCGCTCGCGCTGCTGCTGGTGCTGGCCGTGCTGTTCCAGGGCCTGTGGACGCGCGCGGCCCTGCAGGAGGCCAGAGCCACGACCAGGCTGGTGGAGCAGTCGACGCAGATCGCCGAACAAACGGCGCGCGTCGCCAATGAAGGCGCGCTGTCGGCGCAGCGGCCCTATGTCTTTCTGCGCGAATTCCGCGTGAACCTGATCAAGAACGTGCTCAACGACGAAATCCAGACCTGCACCATCCAGCCGATCTGGGAAAATACCGGCACGACGCCGACGCGCAACGGCCGCAGCCACGTCAACTGGAAATTCTTCGAGCGCGCGATCCCGGACGATTTCGATTTCCCCGATTACGACGAGATCGGAAATCCGATCCAGATCTACGAGGTATTCGGCCCGCTGATCGTGGGCCCGCGCGCGACTGCCCTCTCGGCGCTGCTCGATATCGAGCCGTCGGTGCTGCGGCAGGTGCGCGACCTGCAGGGCAAGCTCCTGATCTGGGGCTGGGCGGAATATGACGAGGTGTTCTCCGATTCCCGCCGCCACCGGACCGAGTTCTGCTATCAGCTCGTGGTGACCGGCTCGCCCGCATCCTGGGTGGGCTTCAGCCAGTATCGCGCGTTCAACGGCGCGGACGATGATTGCATGCGGCGGCCGACGCCCGTGACCCCGACCCTTGCGGTTCCGGAGGTTGCCGTGCCGGCGCTGGCGGCCCCGGGTATCATGACCTGACCGGGCGACGGGGCGTGTTGCAGCCATTTTGCCGCAATTGATCCGCCCGACCCGGCCGGCGGCCGGATTGGGCGCTGCGCGGGGCCGTGCTAAGCATCCGGCCAATTCGAGCAGCAACGCCAGGACGCAATGCCTCACCAACGGTCGCTTCTGATGACGTCGCGGCGCTTCGCGCCGCTGTTCTGGACGCAATTCTTCTCGGCGTTCAACGACAACTTCCTGAAGAACTCCCTCGTCTTTCTGATCCTTTTCCACATGGGTCCGGGGAATGCGGAGGGCGATGGCGAAGCCCTCATCACGCTCGCCGCGGCCGTTTTCATCGCGCCCTATTTCTTTCTGTCCGCGCTCGGCGGCGAGATCGCCGACCGCTACGACAAGGCGATCGTCGCGCAGCGTCTCAAGCTGTTCGAGATCGCGATCGCGGGCATCGCCGTGCTCGGCTTTGCGCTGCACTCGGTCGCGATCCTGTTCGTGGCGCTGTTCGGATTCGGGGTGATCGGCGCGCTGTTCGGGCCGATCAAGTACGGCATTCTGCCCGACCATCTGGCGCGCGACGAACTGGCCAAGGGCAATGCGCTGGTCGAGGGCGCGACCTTCATCGCGATTCTGCTCGGCACCATCGTCGCCGGCCTTGCCGCCCAGAACGGCGGGCACACCGCGCTCTTCTCCGGCCTCGTGATGGGCTTCGCCCTCCTGTGCTGGCTCTCGAGCCTGTTCATTCCGCGCACCGGCGAGGGTGCCCCCGATCTCGTCATCAACAGGAATATCGCGGCCTCGACCTGGTTGCTGATCCGCCACCTGCGGCAGGATTCGCGGCTGTGGTGGGGCGCGATGGTCACGAGCTGGTTCTGGCTCATGGGCGCGATCGTGCTCTCGCTGATGCCGCCGCTCGTCAAATCGCTGGTCGGCGGCAACGAGCAGGTCGTGACCGCGTATCTCGCGATGTTCTCGGTCGCGGTCGCGATCGGCTCGGGCCTTGCCGCCTGGCTCTGCGCCGGGCGCATCGTGCTCCTGCCCACGATGATCGGCGCCGGTTTGCTCGCGGTGTTCTCGGCCTGGATCGGCTTCTCCGTCTATGGAGTCGCGCCCGTCGAGCAGGTGGCGGGCCCCTCCATTGTCTTCGCGACCGGCCGCGGGATCGCGGTCGCGATCGGGTTCATCGGCCTTGCCATCGCCGGCGGCCTGTTCATCGTGCCGACCTTCGCGGCCGTTCAGGCCTGGGCCGGCGCCGACCGCCGCGCGCGCGTCATCGCCGGCGTGAACATCCTCAACGCGCTGTTCATGACGGTGTCGGCCTTCGGCGTCGCGCTGCTGCAGAAGCTCGGCATGACGACGCCGGCTCTGTTTCTTCTGCTGGCGGTCGGCAACGTCGTCGTGACGGTTCTGATCGGCTTCACCATGCCCAACAGGCCGTTCAACGATTTCCTGTCGATGGTCTATCGCGCGCTGTTCCGCGTCGAATTGCGGGGGCTGGAGAATCTCGACAAGCTGAAGGAGCCGAACGTCATCATCGCGCTCAATCACGTCAGCTTCCTCGACGCCGGCATCGCGATGTCGCTGCTCGGCCGCGATCCGATCTTCGCCATCGATTCCGGCATCGCGCAGCGCTGGTGGGTCAAGCCGTTCCTGCGCCTGACGCGCGCCCTGCCGCTCGACCCGACCAAGCCGATGGCGACACGCACGCTCATTCACGCGGTGCAGAACGGCGAGGCGCTGATCATCTTTCCGGAGGGGCGCATCACCGTCACCGGCAGCCTGATGAAAATCTACGACGGCGCGGGACTGATCGCCGACAAGTCGAACGCCACCATCCTGCCGGTGCGCATCGAGGGCCTCGAGCAGACTCCGTTCAGCCGCCTGAGCAAGGAACAGGTGCGGCGCAGGTGGTTCCCCAAGGTGAAGGTCACGATTTTCGAGCCGGTGAAGCTCAATGTCGATCCCGAGCTGCGCGGCAAGAAGCGGCGGCAGGCGGCGGGCGCCGCGCTCTACGAGATCATGTCGACCATGATCTACCGTTCGACCTCGCTCGACCGCACAATTCCGAATGCGCTGATCGAGGCCGCGCGCAAGGAGGGCATGGGGCGCGTCGCCTTCCAGGATCCGGTCAGCGGCAAGCTGACCTACAAGCGGCTCCTGCTCGGCAGCTACATTCTCGGCAGGAAGCTGATGCCGCTCGCGCCCGAGGGCGGCGCGATCGGCGTCATGCTGCCGAATGCCAACGGCGCGGTGGTGACGATCTTCGGGCTGATGTCGGCGGGGCGCGTGCCGGCGATGATCAATTTCACGTCCGGGGCCGCCAACATTCTCGGCGCCTGCCGCACCGCCAGGGTCGACACCATCGTCACCTCGCGCGCCTTCGTCGAGCGCGGCCGCATGGAGGCGCTGGTCGAGAAGCTGGCCGCCGAGGTCAAGCTCGTCTATCTGGAGGATGTGCGCGCGGGCGTCACATTCCTCGACAAGATCGCGGGTCTCTTCAACGCGAAAAGGCCGATCGTCAGGCGCAGGCCGGACGACTGGGCGGCGATCATGTTTACCTCGGGCTCGGAAGGCACCCCGAAGGGCGTCGTGCTCTCCCACCGCAACATCATGACCAATGTCGCGCAGGCGCTCGCGCGGCTGGATTTCGGACGCAACGATCTCGTGTTCAATGCGCTGCCCGTCTTTCACGCCTTCGGACTGACGGTCGGCACGATTCTGCCGGTCGTGTGCGGCGTGCCGGTCTATCTCTACCCTTCGCCGCTGCATTACCGCACGGTGCCGGAGCTCGTTTACGGCTACAACGCGACGATCCTGTTCGGCACCGACACGTTCCTGAACGGCTATGCGCGCGCGGCCAACCCGTATGACTTCCGCTCGCTGCGCTACGTTCTGGCCGGCGCCGAGCCGGTGCGCGACCACACGCGCCAGGTCTATCTGGAGAAGTTCGGCCTGCGCATTCTCGAAGGCTACGGCGTGACCGAAACCGCGCCGGCGCTCGCCTTCAACACGCCGATGTTCAATAAATTCGGCACGGTCGGGCGTCTCATGCCGGGAGTCGAGGCGCGCCTCGAGCCGGTGGAGGGCGTCGCCGAAGGCGGGCGGCTGTTCGTCAAGGGCCCGAACGTGATGCTCGGCTATCTGCGCGCGGAGAACCCGGGCGTGCTCGAGCCGCCGCCGGACGGCTGGTACGATACCGGCGACATCGTCAGCATCGACGCACAGGGCTTCGTCAGGATTCTCGGCCGCGCGAAGCGTTTCGCCAAGATCGGCGGCGAGATGGTGTCGCTTGCGGCCGTGGAGGCGATGGCCGCCGAGCTCTGGCCGGACGCGCTGTCGGCCGTCGTCGCCGTGCCCGACGCGCGCAAGGGCGAGCGGCTCATCCTCTACACGCAGCAGAAGAATGCGACGCGCGCCGACCTGATCGCCATCGCGCGCGTCAAGCACGCCGCCGACAACATGATCCCTTCCGAGATCGTCCATGTCGAGAAGCTGCCGATGCTAGGCTCGGGCAAGGTCGACATGATGACGCTGCAGAACAGCGCCCGCGAATATGCGGCGGCCCAGGCGTCCAGGGCGGCCGTCGTGGCCTAGGAGTTACGGAATCCTTACCGCGATTTAATCTGGATCGCGGCGACGCCTTCCGGCGCGCAAGGTGGCGGCGGCCGGCTGCCGCCATATCTTCACTAAATTGCCTCACAAAGGAGCTTTGGCGGGGCGTCGCGAACAGGGTAGGAACGGCGGGCCGGCCTTTCGCAGGCGCCGACCGCGCCAGATTGGGATCACATGCTCGACCTATTGCGGGACTTTCTTGCCGATTTCGGCGACGGGGCGAAAACCCAGGATCAATTCGACGAAAGCGACTACCGGCTGGCGGCGGCCGCGCTGCTCGTCCATGTCATCATGATCGACGGCAACGAGACGAGGTCCGAGCACGACCGGCTGGCCGGCCTGCTGAAAGACCGGTTCGGCCTCGACGACAAGCAGACCGCGGACCTGATCGAGGCCGCGACCGCGGCCGACCGCGAGGCGGTCGATCTCTTCCGCTTCACCAACCTGCTCAACCGGTCGCTGGACGAGGAGGGCCGCCGGCGCATCGTGGAAATGATGTGGCAGGTCGTCTATGCCGACGGCAAGGTCAACGAGTTCGAG
>JACAEG010000221.1 GCA_013388965.1 Pseudorhodoplanes sp.
AAGGGCTCGGACACCCATGCGCGCGTCCGGCACAATTTCGGCATGGCCCGCCCTGAAGGCTACCGGAAGGCGGTGCGGCTGATGGAGATGGCGGAGCGTTTCGACATTCCCGTCGTTACCTTCGTCGATACCGCAGGCGCCTATCCCGGCATCGATGCGGAGGAACGCGGACAGGCGGAAGCGATCGCCCGCTCGACCGAGGCCTGCCTCAATCTGCGCGTCCCGAATGTCTCCGTCATCGTCGGCGAGGGCGGGTCGGGCGGCGCCATCGCCATCGCCACCGCGAACCGGGTGCTGATGCTCGAGCATGCGATCTACAGCGTGATTTCGCCCGAGGGCGCCGCGTCGATCCTCTGGCACGACAGCACCAAGGCGCAGGATGCGGCGACCAGCATGAAGATCACGGCGCAGGACCTGATCCGGTTCGGCGTGATCGATGAAATCGTGCCCGAGCCTGCGGGCGGCGCGCATCGCGATCCGGCGGCAACCATTGCGGCGGCCGGCGACGCGATCGACCGCGCGCTCGGCTCGCTGCGGGGGCTCGGCGGAGACGCGGTCCGACAGCAGCGGTGGGACAAATTCCTGGCCATCGGCCGGACCATCCCCGTCTGAGCCGGGGCGGATTGGTGGAAAGGGGCTTTCTTGCCTGCTCCCGCCTTAATGCCGCCCCGAAATTTTATTCATATTTTGTAAGAATTTACCGTCCGTTCATCCCGCTCATGGTCAACATGGCGGGCGATTGCGGGCCCGCCCCTTGCGGTGGGGCAGCCAGAGGGATAACCATCGCGCAATGAAGGCTTGGGGGCAGCCGCAAGTGGGGACCAACGCCTTGATCTCCCGCGCCTATTTTTGCCGCGCCGTAATCGGCACGGCGGCCATCGCGCTGTCGCTGATGGTCGCGGGCTGCAAGACCGAAGGTGTTTTCCCGGCCAACATGAAGGCCAATGCGCCGATCCCGCAGGCGCTGCTCAGCGAGATGGAAGCGAAGAACATGGCGAAGGACTCGCCCATGCTCATTCGCATTTTCAAGGAAGAGGCCGAACTCGAGGTCTGGAAGCAGGACCGCTCCGGCCGCTATGCGCTGCTCAAGACCTATCCGATCTGCCGCTGGTCGGGCGATCTCGGACCCAAGATCAAGGAAGGCGACCGCCAGGCGCCGGAGGGTTTCTACGACATTACCCCGGCCCAGATGAACCCGAATTCCTCCTACTATCTGGCCTTCAATCTCGGCTACCCGAACGCCTATGACCGATCCTGGGGACGCACCGGCGCGCACCTCATGGTGCATGGCGATTGCTCGTCGCGCGGCTGCTACGCGATGTCGGACGAGCAGATCCAGGAAATCTTCGCCATGGGACGCGAGTCGTTTTTCGGCGGACAGAAGTCGTTCCAGGTGCAGGCCTATCCCTTCCGCATGACGCCGGCCAACCTCGCCAGGCATCGCAACAGTCCGCATCTGGCGTTCTGGAAAATGCTCAAGCGCGGCAACGACCATTTCGAGGTCACGCGGCAGGAGCCGAAGGTCGATGTGTGCGAGCGTCGTTATGTTTTCGACGCCCGGAACGCAACGCGCTTCGATCCGCGCGGAAAGTGCCCGGAGCTGGATGTGCCGCAGGAAATCGAGAATGCGGTGAACGAAAAGCAGCGCAATGACGAGCTGCAATTCGCGACGCTGGTCGCGCGCAACGTCGCCGCCGCTCCCGTCGCTTCGAATCGCGACGGCGGCATGCATCCGAAATTCGTCGCCGCGCTGAAACCCAGGCAGGTGGTCGACGAAAAGGGCAAGATTCGCCTGGTCGTGGACAACACCCCCGGCCCGCTCGTCGGCGAGGTCTATGCGACGGCGGGCGAGACGGCGCTGACGTCCGAGGCTCCGGTGGAGACCACCGCAACGGTGACGGTCGCGGACGTGCCGCTGCCGCGCAATCCCCCGCAAGCCAAGGTCGGCAGCAAGCCGGAGGAGCCGTCATTCAGCGAGAAGCTCGCGAACTTCTTCAAGCTGACGCCCAAGGACCCGCCGGCCGTGAAGGTCGCCTCGGTCGAACCCGCGACCGAGCAGCCGAAGCCAAAGCCCAGCCTGCTGACGCGCATGACGACGCCGCGCAACGCCACGGCCGAATCCGCCGACCCGGCACCCAGGAAGGAGGCGGCGCCGCGCGCCATCGGCCTGCGCGGTTCCGAGCCCGCAGCCGAGGCTCCGAAACCCCGGCCCGCCGCGGCCGCACCGCAAACGGCGCAGCAACAGCAATGGCCGCAAGCGCAGCCTCAATCCCAGGCGCAGCCTCAATCCAATGCGGTTGCTGCGGCAGCAAGCGGCAGCCTGATGTCGGGCGCGCAGTCGACCGGCCCGTCGCCGTCGAATTTCGACAGCCGGTGGAGCGCCTTCCGCTGACCGGCGAAGACGCCAGGCCGATCTGACGCGCACCTTGCTGGCCGTCGGGCCGGTGTCGCCAAACTCCTCGGCATAGCTCCCTTCATCGCCGCGCCGGAGTGGAAATCTCCAGCCAGAACATTGTTGCGATGAAGATGCAGCAGCCCGCCTTCCTTGGTCGGCAGAAAGCCGAAGTCCTCGCCGGCGGCATCTCGGCGACCTGGCCGACGAATTCGCAGGCGCCGCCATTCTGCGGGCTTCCCGTCCGATCCGACAATTGATCCTTGAAGTCCGCAAGCCGTCGCTCGGCAATGCGGAAGCTCTCGTTGATCGCGTTGAGAAACCTGCGCTGCAAATTATCCGGCTCGTGCGCCCCCACGATGTCCTTGCAACCGGGCACGCCGGGCTCGATCCGCACGACCGGCGGAACGGACCCGTTATGGTTGTTTGCACGCCGGTCGATGCGCAGGCGGCAAGTGGTCAGACGGCCGAAGATTTGATCGCGGCGCGAGATGCGGCCGCCTCAGGCGAAGCGGCCGTGGCAATGCTTGTATTTCTTGCCCGAGCCGCACGGGCACAGCTCGTTGCGGCCGACCTTGCCCCAGCTTGAGGGATCTTTCGGGTTGCGCTCCGCTGCCCGCTGCGCGCCGCCATTGCCGCCGGCAAGCGCGGGCGCAAGCGGAGCGTCGGCAAGCGCCATCTCGTCCTCGCCCGTGACCGGATCGAGCTTGTGGGCCTGCATGTAGGGAAGCTGCTCCTCCTGCGGCGGCGCCTGCACCACCTCCACCCGCATGAGCTGCGAGGTCACTGCTTCGCGCAGATTGCCGATCATCGCCTCGAACAGGTTGAAGGCTTCGGACTTGTATTCGTTGAGCGGGTCGCGCTGGCCGTAGCCGCGCAGGCCGATCACCTGCCGCAGATGCTCGAGCATGACGAGGTGCTCGCGCCACAGATGATCGAGCGTCTGCAGCAGAATGGACTTCTCGACATAGCGCATCACGTCCGCGCCGTATTGCGCGACCTTCGCGGCCATCTGCTCGTCGGCGCGCCGCTCGATGCGGTTCAGGATTTCCTCGTCGGCGATGCCCTCTTCCTTCGCCCATTCGTCGATCGGCAGGTCGAGATTCAGCACCCGCTGCACCTCTTCCTTCAGGCCCGCCGTATCCCACTGCTCGGGATAGGCATTCTCCGGCACATGCTTCTTGACCAGCGCCGCGACAACCTCGGCGCGCATGTCCGAAACGGTCTCGGCGACATTGGAATCGTCCATCAATTCGACGCGCTGCTCGAAGATGACCTTGCGCTGGTCGTTCATCACGTTGTCGAACTTGAGGATGTTCTTGCGGATGTCGAAGTTGCGCGCCTCGACCTTCTGCTGAGCCTTTTCCAGCGCCTTGTTGATCCAGGGATGGACGATCGCCTCGTCCTCCTTGAGCCCGAGCTTGGTCAGCATGCCGTCGAGCTTGTTCGACCCGAAAATGCGCATCAGGTCGTCCTCGAGCGACAGGAAGAATTTCGAGCGGCCGGGATCGCCCTGGCGGCCGGAGCGGCCGCGCAGCTGGTTGTCGATGCGGCGGCTTTCATGGCGCTCGGTGCCGAGCACGAACAGGCCGCCCGCGGCCAGCGCCTTCTCCTTCAGGCGCGCGACCTGATCGCGGATCTCCTTTGCCCGCCGCTCGCGCTCCTCGCCCTCGATTCCGGCAAGCTCCTGGCGGATGCGCATGTCGGCATTGCCGCCGAGCTGGATGTCGGTGCCGCGGCCGGCCATGTTGGTCGCGATCGTCACCGCGCCGGGAACGCCGGCCTGCGCGACGATATAGGCTTCCTGCTCGTGATAGCGCGCGTTGAGGATCGCGAAGACCTTCTTCTTGGAGGCGCCTTCGTCGCCGGTATAGAGCGCCGCAAAGGCGTTGGGATCGTTGAAGTCGTGCTGCTCCCAGCCGTTCTTGCGCAGCAGCTCGGCAAGGCTTTCCGACTTCTCGATCGAGGTCGTGCCCACGAGCACCGGCTGGCCGCGCTTCTTGCAATCGTCGAGCAGCGCGACGATCGCCCGGTATTTCTCCTCGTTGGTGCGGTAGACCTCGTCGTCCTGGTCGTCGCGCGCCAGCGGCATGTTGGTCGGCACTTCCAGCACTTCGAGATTGTAGATGTCGAGGAACTCGTCCGCCTCGGTCAGCGCCGTGCCGGTCATGCCCGCGAGCTTCTCGTACATGCGGAAATAGTTCTGGAAGGTGATCGACGCGAGCGTCTGGTTTTCCGGCTGGATCGGCTGATGCTCCTTGGCCTCGAGCGCCTGATGCAGCCCTTCGGAATAGCGGCGGCCCGGCATCATGCGGCCGGTGAACTCGTCGATGATGACGACCTCGCCGTTGCGCACGATGTAGTCCTTGTCGCGCTGGAACAGCTTGTGCGCGCGCAGAGCCTGGTTGACGTGATGGACGGTCGAGACATTCTCGATGTCGTAGAGGGAATCGCCCTTGAGCAGGCCGGCATCGCGCAGCCGGCCTTCCAGCTTCTCCATGCCCGCCTCGGTCAGGGTGACCGTGCGCTGCTTCTCGTCAAGCTCGTAGTCGGCCTTGTCGAGGCCGGGAATGAAGGCGTCTATGGTGTTGTAGAATTCCGAGCGGTCGTCGAGCGGGCCCGAGATGATCAATGGCGTGCGCGCCTCGTCGATCAGGATCGAGTCCACCTCGTCGACGATGGCATAGATGTGTCCGCGCTGGACCATGTCCTCCAGCCGGTACTTCATGTTGTCGCGCAGATAGTCGAAGCCGAGCTCGTTGTTGGTGCCGTAGGTGATGTCGCTGTCGTAAGCCGCCTTGCGCTGCGCGTCGTCCATGCCGTGGACGATCACACCGGTCGTCAGCCCGAGGAAGCCGTAGATCTGGCCCATCCACTCGGCGTCGCGGCGGGCGAGATAGTCGTTGACGGTGACGACATGCACGCCGCGGCCCGCCAGCGCGTTGAGATAGACCGGCAGCGTCGCGACCAGCGTCTTGCCTTCGCCGGTCTTCATCTCGGCGATGCG